>RFSC01000004.1 GCA_009924185.1 Actinomycetota bacterium | reverse complement strand
CAAGGTACATAAACATCAGGCAGGAAGTTCATCTCGATTGTGATCGTTCCATCGCCAGCACAGTTTTCGCAGCGACCGCCCTTCACATTGAATGAGAAACGCCCTTGTTGGTAACCCCGAACCTTGGCCTCGCTAGTCTCTGCAAAGAGAGCTCGAATTTTGTCAAAAACCCCCGTATAGGTAGCAGGGTTAGAGCGCGGAGTCCTTCCAATTGGTGACTGGTCTACATGCACAACCTTGTCGAGATGATCAATTCCCGCAATTGTTCTATGGCGTCCTGGAACAATCCGAGCTCCATTCAACTTGTTTGCTAGTACTGAGTACAGGATGTCATTAACCAAAGTTGATTTACCAGAGCCACTAACCCCAGTAACCGCGACAAATGCTCCTAGTGGAATATTGACATCAAGATTTTTTAGATTGTTTTCCTTTGCGTCCTTGATGGTCAGTGAGCGTTTAGGATTTATCTCGCGACGTGCTTTAGGAATAGAAATTTCACTGCGCCCTGAAATATAAGCACCAGTAATTGAACGCTTCGAATCAATTAGAGCCTGATAATCGCCCGAAACCACAATCTCGCCACCATGCTCGCCGGCACCTGGTCCAATGTCAACAATCCAGTCAGCGGTGCGAATCGTCTCCTCATCATGCTCCACAACAATCAAGGTATTTCCCAGATCCCGAAGGTGGGTTAAGGTTTCAATCAAGCGCTTGTTATCTCTTTGGTGCAATCCAATACTTGGCTCATCCAAAACATACAAAACTCCAACCAATCCAGAGCCAATTTGTGTAGCTAATCTAATGCGCTGCGCTTCACCTCCCGAAAGAGTGGCAGCGGGACGGGCCAAGGTTAGGTATTCAAGCCCTACATCCAGGAGAAAACCTAAACGGGCGTGCACCTCTTTCATTACCCGCTCTGCAATCTTGGCTTCGCGTGACCCCAACTTCAAACCCTTTAGAAATTTGGCACAGTCCTCAATTGATAGTTCGCAGATTTCAGCGATGTTTTTCTCACCTAAAGTAACTGCCAATACCTCTGGCTTTAGTCGAGTTCCTTTACACGCCGGACATGGGGTTTCCCGCATAAAAGCTTCATACTTTTCTCGACTGTAATCACTGTCAGTTTCTGCATGTCTGCGTTCGATAAAAGGCTTTACTCCCTCAAAGCCAGTTGAATAATTTCTTACTCGACCATAACGGTTTTTGTATTTAACATGAACCTCATACTCATAGCCATTAAGAATCGCATCTTTGGCCTTTTGCGAAAGTTTTACCCAAGGTGTTTTAAGTGAAAACTTAACATCAGCAGCTAATGCCTCCAACAAATTTAAAAAGTAATCTGCTGATTGCCCGCCAGACCAAGGTGCAATTGCGCCATCCTCGATTGATAGTGAATCGTCGGGAATCACTAACTCTTCATCCACCTCAAGCTTGGACCCAATTCCAGTGCAATCTGGGCAGGCTCCAAATGGTGAGTTGAAGGAGAAGGATCTGGGCTCCATCTCCTGAAATGAGAGGCCACAATCATGGCAAGCTAGAAGCTCGCTGTAAGTGCGTTCCTTCTCCCCTGTTTTTGCATCGACAAACTCCAGAGTTACCAAACCACTGGCTAACTTCAAGGCGGTTTCGATTGAGTCGGTGAGTCTTTGTTTACCCTCTGGCTTTGCGGTTAATCGATCAACCACCACCTCGATGGTGTGCTTTTCTTGTTTCTTCAATTTGGGTGGCTCAGTCAAAGAGATTGTTACTCCATCAACTCGAGCGCGAGAGTATCCTTGTGAAGCTAAATCTTTGAAAAGATCAACAAACTCACCTTTTCGAGCCCGAATCATGGGAGCTAAAACCTGAAACTTGGTTTCACTTGGCAGTTCGAGGATTTGATCAACGATATTTTGTGGGGTTTGCTTGGCAATTGCTTTTCCGCACTCCGGACAGTGTGGCTTTCCAGCGCGAGCGAATAACAGTCTCAAGTAATCATAAACTTCGGTAATAGTCCCCACGGTAGAGCGAGGATTTCTATTGGTCGATTTTTGGTCGATGGAAACCGCCGGGGAAAGACCTTCAATAAAATCAACATCGGGTTTATCCATTTGACCCAAGAATTGGCGTGCATAAGCCGATAAGGACTCTACATATCTACGTTGCCCCTCGGCAAAAATGGTGTCAAATGCCAGAGAGGATTTACCGGAACCTGATAATCCTGTGAAGACAATCATCGCGTTACGAGGCAAATCCAAAGAGACATTTTTTAGATTGTGTTCGCGGGCGCCGCGTACGATCAAACGATCCGCGCTCATTACATTCCCGCCTCTTCCATAGCTCTTAATTCCCGTTTTAACTCTTTAATCTCGTCACGCAATCTTGCTGCAAGTTCAAACTGCAATTCTGCCGCAGCATTTCTCATCTGTTCAGTAAGAGAATCGATTAGCCCGAGCAGTTCGGTGCGGGGCAAGGCTACGAGGGATTTGGCATGAACGCCAACCGGAGTCTCTGTGATCGCTCGACGCTTTGAGCCGGACAACAGAGAATCTGTGTCATCGCTTTCCTGCGCTATCAAATCTGTAATGTCAGCGATTTTCTTTCGCAAAGGTTGTGGATCTATTCCATGTGCGGTGTTATACGCCACCTGCTTTGCTCTGCGACGATTAGTCTCATCAATAGCTCTTGCCATCGAATCAGTGACATTGTCGGCATACATATGAACCTCGCCAGATACATTTCGCGCGGCGCGACCAATAGTTTGGATTAGAGATCTTGTAGAGCGCAGGAAGCCTTCTTTGTCTGCATCCAAAATGGCCACCAGTGAAACTTCTGGTAGGTCCAATCCCTCTCGCAATAGGTTGATTCCAATAAGAACGTCGTACTCTCCAAGACGTAACTCGCGAAGTAGTTCTACTCGCCGCAGAGTGTCTACCTCTGAGTGCAGGTATCTAACCCGAATGCCGGCATCGGTGAAAAAGTCAGTTAAATCCTCAGCCATCTTCTTTGTAAGGGTGGTTACAAGTACTCGTTCATTGCGTTCTGCACGTAATTTGATTTCCTGCATCAAGTCATCAATCTGGTTCTTGATTGGTTTCAGGACAATCTTTGGATCTATTAATCCGGTCGGCCTGATTACCTGTTCAACAAACTCTCCCCCAGTTTTTTCCATCTCATACGGTCCCGGAGTTGCAGACAAGTAAACCTTTTGCGGAGTGCGCTCTAAAAACTCTTTAAAGGTAAGCGGACGGTTATCTAAGGCGCTCGGCAGACGGAATCCATGTTCTACCAAGGTTCTTTTTCGAGAGGCATCACCCTCGTGCATGGCGCCAATCTGCGGAACAGTGATGTGCGATTCATCAATGACACATAGGAAATCCTCAGGGAAGTAATCCAATAAACAGTTAGGTGGCGAGCCTTGTGCTCTGCCATCGATATGCCGAGAGTAGTTCTCGATTCCCGAGCAAAATCCCAGTTGCAACATCATTTCAATATCAAACTGAGTACGCATCCTTAATCTCTGCGCCTCTAAAAGCTTGTTTTGTTTCTCTAGCTCTTCAAGGCGAACAGCCAGCTCCGCTTCTATATCTGAAATGGCCCGTTTCATAGTGTCTGGTCCTGCCGAATAATGTGTGGCTGGGAAGATGAACACCTCTTTAACATCACTGACAATCTCTCCGGTCAAGGGATGTAAGGTCGTTAAGCGCTCAATCTCATCACCAAACATTTCAATGCGAATAGCAAGCTCTTCATACACTGGGATGATTTCTACAGTGTCTCCACGCACTCTAAAGGTGCCTCTCTCGAAAGCCATGTCATTTCTTTTGTATTGAATATCCACAAATCTTCTGAGCAAAACGTTGCGATCAATAGAGTCCCCCACCGAAATACGAACCATACGATCTATGTACTCCTGTGGAGTACCCAACCCGTAAATGCAAGATACCGTCGCAACCACTACAACATCTCGCCTAGTCAATAGTGAGTATGTTGCTGAATAACGCAACCGCTCTACCTCTGAATTAACAGAGGAATCCTTTTCAATAAAAGTATCGGTTTGAGGAACATAGGCCTCAGGTTGGTAGTAGTCGTAATATGAAACGAAGTACTCAACAGCGTTATTAGGCAAAAGCTCACGAAACTCATTAGCCAACTGTGCTGCCAATGTTTTGTTTGGAGCCAAGACAAGTGTTGGTCGTTGCACCTGTTCAATTAACCATGCAGTCGTTGCTGACTTTCCGGTACCGGTAGCACCAAGCAGGACAATGTCCGGCTCTCCAGCATTTACTCTGGAGGCAAGCTCTCGAATTGCTTCAGGTTGATCTCCAGCAGGTTGAAACTCACTAATAACCTGAAACGGTTTGTCTGCCCTTGGCGTCGAAGTGACCGCTCTTACCATTAGCTTCCAGCCTTAGGCTGTAACTGCGTAAACCATAACTCTTCTACCTTTGACCTCAACTGATCCAAAGAGCCATCATTTACAACAATTACGTTAGCGATACTAGCCCTCTCTTGATCACTGGCCTGAACGGCGATGCGTTTTTCAATCTCGTACAGCTTCATGCCCCGCTGAGATAAACGCTCGATGCGTAGCTCCATTGGCGTTTGAACCGCAATAACAAAATCAAACCGCTTTGCACCATTTGTTTCAAAGAGAAGTGGGATCTCATTTACTACAACTGATCCCGAGGGAGCAGATTTCATAATCTCCTCAGCAGCTTCGCGCACTAAGGGATGAATAATGCTCTCTAGTTTCTTGCGTAACTCTGGATCTGAAAAAACTAAACCCGCCAACTTGGCTCTATCAATTTCGCCGGAGGTCAATACTTCATCTCCAAAAGCAGCTAGCACTTGGTCGTAACCTGAGTTGCCTCTTTCAATTACCGTTCGGGCTAGTTCATCGGCGTCAACAATTACTGCGCCCAGCTCTTCAAGAATCTCGCCCACGGCGCTTTTGCCAGAACCTATTCCGCCTGTGACCGCTACTTTCAGCACAACTTAAAGCCTACCTATAAAAAGAAAACTGGGCCCCGGTAACCCGAGGCCCAGAATTTTTCTACTGAGTTTTACTCTGCAGATTCAGGTTGTGCTGCCGCGGCAGCAGCATCTGCGGCTTGCGCCTCAGCCTTCTGCTTCTTATGCGCAATGAAACGTGCTTGAGCTTCAGCGTATTGACGCTCCCACTCTTCGCGTTGCGCTTCATACCCTGGCTTCCACTCCTGAGTTTCAGGATCAAAACCTTCTGGATAGATGAAGTTTCCGTTTTCATCATAGCGAGCTGGCATACCATATTGAGTTGGATCAAAAGCTTCGACCTCAACATCATGACCCTCGTTAGCTTGCTTCAATGAGAGTGAGATGCGGCGACGCTCTAGGTCGATATCAATAATCTTTACAAACAACTGATCGCCAACTTGAACAACCTGCTCTGGAATCTCAACATGGCGCTCCGCCAACTCTGAGATGTGGACTAGTCCTTCAATGCCATCAAACACGCGGATAAATGCTCCGAATGGAACAAGCTTTGTAACCTCACCTGGTACCACTTGATTAATGGTGTGGGTGCGAGCAAATGCCTGCCATGGATCTTCCTGTGTGGCCTTGAGGGATAGTGAGACACGCTCACGCTCAAAATCCACCTCAAGAACTTCGACAGTTACCTCATCGCCAACCGCGACAACTTCACCTGGGTGATCGATGTGCTTCCATGACAATTCAGAAACATGCACGAGTCCATCAACGCCACCTAGATCAACGAAGGCACCGAAGTTAACGATTGATGAAACAACTCCGGTACGAACCTGACCCTTCTGCAATTGATTCAAGAAGGTGGTACGAGACTCAGATTGTGTCTGCTCTAGGTATGCACGGCGAGACAAAACTACGTTATTACGGTTCTTGTCTAGCTCGATGATGCGAGCTTCAACCTGCTTTCCAATGTATGGAGACAGATCACGAACGCGACGCATTTCAACAAGTGATGCTGGAAGGAAGCCGCGTAATCCGATATCAACAATCAGACCACCCTTAACAACCTCGATAACGGTTCCGACAACAACTTCATCACGTTCTTTCTTTCCTTCAATTTCGCCCCAAGCCTTTTCGTACTGGGCACGCTTCTTGGAAAGGATTAATCGTCCTTCTTTATCTTCCTTTTGAAGAACTAACGCTTCTACACGGTCGCCAACTTTGACCAATTCACTTGGATCTAAGTCATGACGGATAGAGAGTTCGCGGGATGGAATTACACCTTCTGTTTTGTAGCCAATATCTAGAAGGACTTCATCGCGATCAACCTGGACAACGACGCCAGATACTAAATCTCCATCGTTAAAGTTTTTGATTGTGCCTTCAATTGCGGCGAGAAAATCTTCTGCTGATCCAATATCGTTTAAAGAAATTTGAGTTGACAAGGTACTCCGTGGGGAATTGTTCTAGTAGGGCACGCTTAAGTTCCGACTCCGATTTTTTCAAATCTGGGTTCATCCTGCTAGGTCTGAGGATTTACAGGTCCGTAAGCGCGGAGCGCAAGGCTACTTTCCTTAGGGCTTCAGGGTCAATTTGAGGCTCAATGGGCTGCCAGATCCCAGCTCTTACCAAAGCCGACATTTACATCTAGAGGTGCCTTAAGCGGATAGGCATTACCCATCTCGCGACGCACTAACTGCTCCATTATTTGATGCTCTCCTTCGGCTACCTCAAATATCAACTCATCATGTACCTGAAGCAGCAAACGGGATTTCAGAGCTTGCTGATCGATGGCATGTTCAACATTTAGCATCGCGACTTTGATTATGTCCGCCGCCGAGCCCTGAATGGGAGCATTCAAAGCCATGCGCTCTGCAATTTCTCGACGTTGCCGATTTTCATGATTTAAATCTGGCAGATAGCGACGACGACCCAAAATAGTTTCGGTGTATCCCAGCTCTCTGGCTTGGATAACAACCTGCTTCAAGTAATCCTGAATTCCGCCAAACCTTTCAAAATACTTTGCCATCAACGCGCTGGCATCGCTAGGTGAAATATCTAACTGCTGCGCTAAACCAAATGAGGACAATCCGTAAGCCAATCCATAAGACATAGCTTTTATCTGTCGGCGCATATCAGCATCAACATCAGAAACCTTCACATCAAACACCTGAGCTGCAACTGTGGAGTGTAAATCCTCCCCCGTGCGGAAGGCTTCAAGTAGCTCCTTGTCATCAGATAAATGCGCCATGATTCGCATCTCGATTTGGCTGTAATCAGCGGTCAGCAGATCTACAAATGGTTTTTGCGCAACGAAGCAATCTCTAATTTTGCGACCCTCTTCAGTACGAACCGGGATGTTTTGTAGATTTGGATCGGTAGAGGAAAGTCGTCCGGTCGCTGTTGTTGTTTGCTGGAAAGTGCTATGAATTCGCTGATCACTAGCGATTGCAGAAAGCAAACCCTCAACAGTTGTCCTCAACTTACCTACCTCGCGCACACGAAGTAAGGCTTCTAAAACCGGGTGCTTGGTGGTTTCGTAGAGCCACTCTAGTGATTCTGCATCGGTGCTAAAGCCAGTCTTGATTCTCTTGGTTTTGGGAAGCTTCAATTCTTCAAAGAGCACTGCTTGTAACTGCTTTGGTGATGCGACATTAAATTCATGTCCTACCGATTTGTAGGCCGTCGCTATTGAACTCTGCTCTTCTTTTTCGAAGAAATCATGCAGTTTCTTTAACGCCACATGATCAACGCCAATTCCAACAGCTTCCATTTGAGCCAGAGCATGCATCGTCGGAATTTCTAAATCTTGATATAGCTGCAGGGCGTTATGTTTCTCCAACTCCCCCGTTAGCACTTGCCAAAGCTGACTCATATACGCGGGTGGCTCAGGGTTCCATCCTTCAGAGAACAAATCATTTTGCAGATCTTCAAACTCCACGCCTAAATAGCGGCGCAATACCGACTCGAGATCCAAATCCCTGGCTCCCGGATTCAGCAAATAGGCAGCAATCTCTGTATCGATGGCGACCTTGGCTAAAACTCCATTGCGAATGAGCTCCTTGGCTCCATGCACCATCCAATTACCAAATGAGTTTATTTCACCTTTAACATCATTAATTTGTGCAACCAATACCTTGCCTTGCGAGAAGGATGCTGAGATTGAACTCTCTGAGAAGGTTGCCGGCACAACACCTGTGGCGGAGTTGAGTGAATTCAAGAACTCTTTGGCACTGACCTGTTGAACCTCAACTTTTTGAGTTGAGAGCTCGACTGATTCGGAGCTCCCATAAAGCGATTTGATTCGCTCCTTCAATGCTTTGATCTCGAGTTGGTCAAACAACTTAGTCGTGTGAGTCTTATCTATTCCACTCCACTCTAGATCTTGAAAGGAAATAGCTAAAGGTAGGTCATGTCGAAGCTGGGTTAGCTCTCGATTAGTTATCACCGATGGCAAAGCGGCACGCAGCGCCTCTCCAGCTTTTCCGGGAACTTGATCGACCTTGGCAATCAACTCCTTTAGCGAACCAAACTCCTGAATCCATTTAGTGGCTGTCTTTTCACCGACGCCAGGAATGGAGGGAAGATTGTCACTTGGATCTCCCCGCAGCGCGGCAAAATCCGGGTACTGCTCCGGAGTTAAACCATACTTTTCAACTACCGCACTGGGCGTCATTCTGGCGAGCTCTGTTACACCTTTTTTCGGATACAGGACAGTTACATCTTTCTTGACCAACTGGAAAGAGTCCCTATCCCCCGTGCAAATCAATATCTCAGCTTCTTGCGAAAACTTATCTACAAAGGTCGCGATGATGTCATCGGCCTCGTAGCCTTCCAATTCAAAGTGTGGGATTTGGAAGGCATCCAAAAGTTCATTAATGAAAGAGATTTGAGAGCGAAACTCATCAGGTGTGCTGGCTCTATTTGCTTTGTATTCTGGGAACTTCTCACTTCGAAATGTTTTTCGAGATACATCAAAGGCGGTCGCTATGTGGGTTGGTTTTTCATCCCTAATTAAATTGATGATCATCGAGGCAAATCCATAAACTGCGTTGGTGTGCTGTCCCGATGAGGTGGCGAAGTTTTCCACCGGCAATGCGTAGAAGGCGCGATAGGCCAGAGAGTGCCCATCTAGTAATAGCAACTTTGCCTGCTTCACCCGTAAATCCTAGAGATTGTTGCCTACAATTACCCGCATGACAGACTTCATGCAGATCCTCAATGAACGTGGCCGAGGCGATTTAGATAAGAAAATGGGAATCCAAATCACCGAAGCCTCTCCAGAGCGTCTCGTTGGCACAATGCCCGTAGAGGGAAATACCCAACCCTTTGGCTTACTCCATGGCGGTGCAAATGTGGTGCTAGCAGAAAGTCTCGGCTCAGTTGGAACTCACCTGCACGCTGGACCTACAAGAAGAATTGTCGGTATTGAAATCAATGCCAGCCATCATAAATCTGCAACCTCAGGTGTTGTAACTGGAGTCGCCACCGCAGTTACATTGGGCAAAACCTTGTGCACCTACAACGTTGAAATCACTAATGACAAAGGTGAGAAAACCTGCACCGCAAGAATTACCTGCTTGATTCTTGCAGAGCGGTAATTAATCTAGCTCGTGCGCTCCAGTGCCAAGATAAGCGGATTTAACATGAGGATCATTTAACAGATCCTTGCCCTTGGCCTCTTTAGTGATTGAACCGGTTTCCAGAACATATGCTCGATCGGATCTCGACAACGCCTGTTGTGCATTTTGTTCAACCAAGAGGATTGTCACACCTAGTTTGTTGATTTGAGTGATGATGCGGAAAATATTGGCAATCATCTGAGGTGCTAGACCCATTGAGGGCTCATCAAGTAACAAAACCTTTGGCTTTGCCATTAAAGCTCTTCCGATAGCCAACATTTGTTGTTCGCCACCTGAAAGTGTTCCACCAGCTTGAGTCATGCGCTCTTTCAATCTTGGGAACAACCCGTAAACCATCTCTAGATCTTCTTGCATCTCGCTCTTTTTGGCTTTGAGATGGTAGGTGCCGAGCTCGAGATTTTCCAAGACTGTTAAGCCCGGAAAAATTCCACGACCCTCTGGGGCTTGAGAAATTCCAAGGTGAACTCTCTGATGCGCCTTACGTCCGAGAATGCTTTCTCCATCGTAGGTGATGCTTCCAGCGGTCGGGTTGAGAATTCCAGAGATGGTCTTGAGCAATGTGGTCTTTCCAGCGCCATTTGCTCCAATCAAGGAGACAATCTCTCCCTGATTAACCGTTAAAGAAATGCCCTTCAGCGCTTCAATCTTGCCGTAGGCAACACGTAAATCTTTAATCTCAAGACGCATCTTCAGGCACTCCTAAATACGCTTCGATGACACGTGGATCATCTTGAACCTTGCTTGGGGCATCATCAGCAATCTTCTGACCGAAATCCAAAACCACGACGCGGTCAGAAACCTTCATAACTAAAGACATATCATGCTCAATTAGCAACACGGTATAGCCGGCATCGCGAATTTTGCGAATTGTTGCTGCCAACTCAACCTTCTCGGAAGGGTTAAATCCTGCGGCTGGCTCATCAAGAAGAACTAACTTGGGGTTTGTTCCCAAAGCTCTCGCGATCTCAAGTCGGCGCTGGACACCATAAGGAAGGTTTTTCGCCAAACGATCTGCGTAATCACCAATACCGATGAAGTCTAAGAGCTCCTGAGCGCGAGCTTTGTCTCGCTTCTCCTCTTTTCTCGAAATCGGCATACCGAAGAGGCCACTTAGCAAACCAGACTTCTTGTGAGTATCAGTCGCAGTGATTACATTTTCTAGAGCGGTCATATCTCCCCAGAGACGAATGTTCTGGAAGGTTCTCGCTACGCCCCGCTTTGTAATCTTGTATCGCTTTGAGCCGACCAAAGATTTTCCATCAAAGACGATATCGCCTGATGTGATTCGATAAACCCCAGTGATGACATTGAAAACAGTTGTCTTGCCAGCACCATTCGGTCCGATTAATCCAAGAATCTCACCTTGCTTAACATCAAAGGTGACATCATTTAACGCGGTAACACCACCAAACTTCATGGTCACATTTTTTAGGGAAATAACACTGTTACTCATTATTTGGCCTCCTTAGGTAGAGGCTTCTCACGCTTCTTGCGTGGGAGCAATCCATCAGGACGAAGGTTCATCATGATTACTAGAACTAAACCGAAAACAAGCAAACGAGCATCGGACAAGAATCGAATTCGGTCTGGAAGGTATCCCAAAATAACGGCACCGAGAATTACGCCCCAGATATTTCCCATTCCGCCAAAGACCACACAGGCCAAAATCAAGATAGAGATTTGCAGTGTGAAGTTATCCGGCGCAATAAAGAGGGTCTTTGATGCATAAAAGACACCAGCCGCCCCGCCAACTGATGCGCCAAGAACAAATGCCCAAACCTTGTATTTAAAGGTAGGAACACCAAGCAGCTCCGCAGCATCCTCATCCTGTCTGATTGACTCCCATGCGCGACCAGCACGACGCACAGCAAGTCTGCGCACCATCCAGATCGCTAACAAGATAATTATCAAAAGGGTCCAGTAGTAGATGCGATGGCTATCAAAGGAGTATTCGATTCCAAATACTGGTGGTGGCGTTGGGATATTTAGAATTCCACCTGATCTTCCTAATGTCTCAAGATTCAGGGCCACGATTCTTACAATTTCACCAAAACCTAAGGTGATAATCGCCAAGTAATCTCCACGCAATTTCAGAGCTGGAACGCCCAGGATAACGCCGGAAAACATCGCCATTGCAATTCCAATAGGCAAAATCTCCCAAGTGTTCAAGCCGGTACGAGTACCAAGTAATCCCATGGTGTAAGCGCCAATCGCAAAAAAGGCAACATAACCAAGATCTAGCAAGCCGCTCTTTCCAATAACGATGTTTAGACCAATAGCCATCAATACGAACATGGCAACTGGATAAACCAAGACCGATTCATAATCAGCAATTGGCGTGTTGAGGAATGTGCCACCAAAAAATGGCAGAGAAGCGGCTAGAGCGATGAATCCAAGTGCGATGAAGGTGCGCTCAATTCGGTTTGAGCGTTCCCAGATATCTGCGCCTTTATCTCGAAGATTTATCATTATGCCCTCGATTGCGTCATAGCTTCACCGAATAATCCATTCGGCCTTGTGTACAGAACCAAAACCAAAATCACGAAGACGGTAACCGCCTTCCACTGGGTTCCCAAGAAGAACGAGGCATAGGTTTCAAGTAATCCCAACGCCAGGCCACCATAGAAGGCACCCTTAATGTTTCCGATACCACCCAAAATAGCTGCGGTAAAGGCTGCAATTCCAAGTTCAAAACCAATACTGAAGCTGCTGTTTTCATACTTCAAAACATAGAAAAAGCCGGCTGCGCCTGTCATTAAGCCGCCGACCAAGAAGGTAATTGAAACAACACCATCGATGTTGATACCCATCAATTTGGCCGCACTCGGATTCATCGATACCGCACGAATTGCCTTACCAAGACGGGTCTTATTTACGAAAGCTAGAAGAATGACAAGGAGAATAATCGCCGCGACGATAATTATGGTGTTATCGAGGCGAACATCAGCATCGAAGAACTTACCTAGGAAACTCTTCTCCATCGCGCGCGGGCTGGCAACTGGACGCGAGTCGGTCATGATTCGAACCGCCTCTGCCAAAACCATCGAAACACCGATTGCTGAGATTAACGGAGCCAGAATGCCAGAGTTCATTCTTCTCAATCTGCGGTAAGCGACCAACTCGATCAATACTGAGAGAACTCCTGCAACAACCATTGAAGCAACTAATGCGGTTCCAAGGATTAGCCACAACCTAAAACCGGTGGCGTATTCAGAGGTTTGAGTGAAGTTGAAGACATCGCGAATGATAATAATCGTGGCGAAAGTTGCCACCATAAACACCTCGGAGTTGGCAAAGTTAATCATGCGCAAAACTCCGTAAACCATTGTGTAACCCAAGGCGATAAGAATGTAGATGAATCCTAGGCTGAGACCGCCAAAGGTTAAGGACCAGAACTGGTCAAGAAAGTTTCCGATCAAGTTATCGAATTCCTATTCTGCCGAATTGAGTTCTAAAGATAATTGAAATTTCGGCGGGCCCCATACAGGACCCGCCGAAATCGCTTTCCTACTTTTTTACTTTACTGGACCGGTGAAAACAATCTTTCCGGCTTTAACTTCAAAGCCGTTCATTGCGCCACCTGCAACGTCGCCGTTAGCGTCGAAGCTGAGGTTTGCGCCGGTCAGGGACTTGCCCTTGAAGTTCTTAACGCAGTTAAGCATCGCTTGACGTGTTGTAACTCCCTTTGAGATACAGCTTAGGAAGATGTTTGTTGCGTCAATTGATTCAGCAGCGTAAACGCCTGAAGCCTTGCCCATCTTCTTCTTGAAATCTGCTTCAAGCTTAGAAGAAATGTCAGCAAGAGGAACTGTTCCCGCTGTTAGACGGACACCCTCTAGAACTGATGCAGGAGCAAGAGTTACGAAGCTTGGGCTTAGAACTCCGTCGCCACCAGCAAGAATTCCGGTGTATCCGCTGTCACGAAGCTGCTTGAAGAACACAGCAGCCTGTGGGAAGTAACCTGTGTAGATAACTACGTTTGCATTTGCAGTCTTGATCTTTGAAATTGTTGCAGACCAGTCAGTTGTCTTGTCTGAAACTGAGTCAAAGCCAACTGATTGACCAGCTGGAATTGATGGCTTCATGTAATCAACTAGACCAACACCGTAAGCTGATTGATCATCAACTACGAATACCTTAGGTGATGAAACACCCTTGGTTGCAAGCTTAAATAGTGATGGGCCCTGAACCTTGTCGGTAACAACTACGCGATGGAAAACAGGAACTCCAAGTGCTCCACCTGGTGATGATGGATCTGTGATTGAAACGCGGGTTGCTGATGGAGAAATCATCGGCAATAGACGCTGCTTGTAGAACGGTAGAGATGCGATTGTTGCACCTGAGTATGCAGCACCAACAAGACCAATGATCTTGGTGTTTGATGCAATTCCTGGAGCAACCTTTGCAGCCTGAGCAGGATCTCCCTGATCATCTGCACGCACTACGCGTACAACATACTTACCTTTGTTCTTCGCATTGAATAGCTTGACCGCATAAAGCATGCCAGCTAACTCATCCTGTCCAACCTGCGCTTCTTCGCCAGTTAGAGGACCTTGAAATGCGAGCGTGATTCGCTTAGCGGCTGCGTTTGACGCTGGTGCTACTGCAACAAGCGAAGCAGCTGCCAACGCGGCTGCTGCAGCAACCGAAATAAGGCTACGCTTTTTCATTTAATACCTTCCTTCATGATCATGCCCCCTGGGACAGGGAGGGGTGAAGGCTAATGGCAGAGTCGCAATTGGCACAAGGAAATAGACGCTGAAAAGAGATAACTTTCTCGTTATTTGAGATGAAATCTCTCGAAAGTGGAGCTATTTCTCTAAAGCAGCGCTCGGGTTGATTACCGCCTCGGCAACCTCTTTCATTGTGATGCGTCGATCCATGGCAGCTTTTTGAATCCAGGAAAACGCCTGCGGTTCCGTGAGATTTAAAGCCTGCATAAGAATTCCTTTGGCCCGATCAATAATCTTTCGAGTTTCCAATCTGTCATGCAGATCCGCGACTTCAGTCTCTAGCGATTTCATCTGTCGATGACGGCTAATTGAGATCTCAATTGCTGGCATCAGATCATTTATCGTAAAGGGCTTTACTACATATGCCATTGCGCCGGCATCTCTTGCTCGATCAACTAAATCCTTCTGGCTGAAAGCGGTCAGCATCAGCACCGGGGCAACTTCAATAATCTTTTCCGCCGCCGAGATTCCATCTAGCACCGGCATCTTTACATCCAAAATGGCTAAATCAGGGTTATGCAACTTGGCTAATTCAATTGCCTCTTCCCCATTGGATGCCTGAGCAATAACTTCATATCCAGCTTCAGTCAGCATCTCAACGAGATCCATGCGAATTAAGGTTTCATCTTCAGCAACCAGAATTCGATACTGCGCTGAAGAATCAGATGACATGTGCCTCGAGTCGGATTTGAACCGACACTATGCAGTGTTTGAGACTGCCCTCTCTACCGTTGGAGTACCGAGGCCGGTGTTACTTTTCCTATTCTAACGATATGCAGGGGCCACGCCACCCACGGCATCTCCCACTTGATGTACCCGCATCGCGTTGGTCGACCCTGGGATTCCTGGCGGTGATCCTGCCACGATGAGAATTAGCTCTCCCTTTGATACACGTTGTGATTCGAGAACAATGGCATCAACCTGTTTAACCATTTCATCAGTAGTTGTCACCAGCGGAGTCAGAATTGGCTCAACCCCCCAGGTAAGTGACATTTGGTTAAAGGTCGCCGCATCTGGAGTAAGGGCCAAAATTGGAATTGGTGAACGTAAACGGGACATGCGACGGGCAGAATCCCCGGATTTCGTGAAGGCTGCCAAGAACTTTGCACCGACCGTAAAGCCCACCTCTGTGGCGGCTTTTGTAATTGCTCCACCCTTAGTTTTTGGATTGTGCTGGAGTGCAGGGATGAGATGCAAAGCTTCTTGCTCTGTCTTTTCAATAATTCGAGCCATAGTTTGAACCGCTTCAATTGCAAAACTACCAACACTTGTCTCACCAGAAAGCATCAACGCATCCGCGCCATCCAGAACCGCGTTGGCACAATCAGTTGCTTCAGCTCGAGTTGGGCGAGAGTTGGTAATCATCGAATCCAACATTTGAGTCGCCACAATGACCGGCTTGGCATTTTCGCGAGCCAATGTCACGCAACGCTTTTGCACGAGCGGGATATCTTCAATTGGCATCTCAACACCTAAGTCGCCGCGCGCCACCATAATGCCATCAAATGCTGCAACGATTTCTTCTAGATTCTCCACCGCTTGTGGCTTTTCAATCTTTGCAATTACTGGAACTCTCTTACCTTCTTCATCCATGATTTGATGAACATCTAAAATATCTTTTGCCGAGCGCACAAAAGAGAGTGCGATGAAGTCTGCGCCAGCTTTTAGACCCCAACGTAAATCTTCCTTATCTTTTTCCGACATGGCCGGAACAGATACAGCTACACCAGGAAGATTTATGCCTTTGTTGTTAGACACAGCTCCCGGTTCAATAACTTTTGTAACTACATCGTTGCCTTTTACTTCAACAACCTCAACTGTAACTTTGCCATCATCAATCAAAATACGATCGCCTTTGCGACAATCCCCTGGCAGTCCTTTGTAGGTAGTTCCTACCCGCTCCTTAGTTCCTGAGATTTCCTCTGTAGTAATTGTGAAGATATCGCCACGACTCAGTTCATGAGGGCCATTTTCAAATCTGCCTAAACGAATCTTTGGGCCTTGTAGGTCTACCAATATTGCCACCGGCTTGCCCGCATCCGCTGCCGCTTTCCGCACGAGGTTCAATCGATTTTGGTGTTCCTCATAGCCGCCATGAGAAAGATTTAACCGCGCTACATTCATGCCAGCTGCGATTAATTCAGCCGCCCGCTCTGGAGATTCAACAGCAGGACCCATGGTGCAAACAATTTTGGCGCGGCGCATTTCCTTATTTTATGCCATTTCTCTCTAGAGGTTAAATCGCTAAACCATCAAAGGTCGAGCGGTTGGTTCAATAGGTGCGGGAAGTTGTGTACGTCCCATTAGCGCCTTATCTACAGCGGCTGCAGCACTTCGACCTTCAGCAATTGCCCACACAATCAAGGATTGTCCTCGTCCAGCGTCACCACAAACATAGACATCTTCAACATTAGTTTCATAATCTTGATTGCGGGCGATATTCCCTCTTTGATCCAGAGTTAAGTTGAACCCAGTCACCAATTCATTTTTCTCAACTCCGGTGAAACCCATGGCGAGAAAAACTAAATCTGCAGGAAGCTCCCTTTCAGTGCCTGGAACCCCTTCAAACTTTCCATCTACTAATCGAGTTTCTACAATCTTTAGCGCCTTTAGATTTCCTTGACCATCACCAATGAACTCTTCGGTTGAGATGGAGTACAAACGCTCGCCGGATTCTTCATGCGCACTGCTAACTCGGTAAACCATGGGATAAGTCGGCCATGGTTGAGAGCTCGGACGTTCATCTGTAGGTCTTGGCATAATTTCAATCTGAGTGATACTTGCCGCGCCTTGGCGAATTGCAGTTCCCAAGCAATCGGCACCTGTATCTCCACCGCCCAAAATAATTACATGCTTGTCCTTTGCATTAATTGGTGGCTCCTGAGTTAACTCACCAAGAGCTTGTTGATTGCCCCATGGCAAATACTCCATGGCTTGGTAAACGCCTTTGTAAGAGCGACCTGGGATATCCAAATCTCTCCACTGAGTTGCGCCAACAGCAAGAACAACAGCGTCATACCTACTCTTTAGCTCTTTAGCAGTGATATCTACACCCACATTTACGCCAGTTCTGAAACGGGTGCCTTCACGCTGCATCTGATTTAAGCGTCGATCCAAAACCGCCTTCTCCATTTTGAATTCAGGAATTCCATATCGCAGCAAGCCGCCAATCTTGGGCGCTCTCTCGTAAACCACAACAGTATGTCCGGCACGAGTTAGTTGTTGAGCGGCTGCCAAACCTGCTGGCCCAGATCCAATAACTGCGACCGTCTTTCCGGTCATACGGTCTGGTTGCATGGGCCGCACATTTCCAGTGGAAAAAGCCTCTTCTATCGTGCGCAGCTCTACCTGCTTGATGGTTACCGGGTCTTGGTTTATTCCTAAAACACAGGCGGTTTCGCAGGGTGCTGGACAAAGCCTTCCAGTGAACTCTGGAAAATTATTTGTTGCGTGAAGACGATCGATTGCATCGCTTTTTTCATTGCGCCAAATCAAGTCATTCCACTCTGGAATTAGATTTCCAAGTGGGCAACCTTGATGACAAAACGGAATTCCGCAATCCATACAGCGCCCAGCTTGCTTCTGGAGAGCACCAAACTCTTGCTCTTCATAAACCTCTTTCCAGTCTCGAATCCGCACATCTACTGGACGGCGCTTAGGAGTCTCCCTACCTGTATTTAAAAAACCTTTGGGATCAGCCATTTAGCACCTCCATGATTGCTTGTTCGGCAGAGCGACCTTCACGCTCGGCTTTATCAATTACATCTAACACCTTTGCGTAATCTCTCGGCATAACCATAGAGATTCGCTTTTGCGCCGCGTTCCAATCCTTGAGCAAACCATCAGCTACAACTGAACCGGTCTCTGCAAAGAACCTGGAGATGATGGCGCGCAACCTCTCCGCTTGATCCTGGGGCACATTCAGTACATCAACCATTTCTTTATTTACAAGATCTGGATTTAGGTCAAGAACAAATGCTCGTCCACCTGACATTCCAGCCGCCAGGTTTCTGCCGGTTTGACCTAAGATCACAACTACACCACCTGTCATGTACTCGCAGGCATGATCTCCGACTCCCTCGACAACAGCTGTTGCTCCCGAGTTTCTTACGCAAAAACGTTCTCCCACCATTCCGCGCACAAATATCTCGCCCGTAGTAGCGCCATACCCGATTACATTTCCGGCAATGACATTTTTCTCAGACGGGAAAGTGGCTTTTTCATCCGGCCTAACAATTACTCGCCCACCAGATAAACCCTTGCCCAAATAATCATTGGTATCGCCATACAAACGAAGGGTTAATCCATTAGGAATAAAGGCACCTAGGGATTGACCAGCAGAGCCATGGAAGGTGATATCAATGGTGTCTTCTGGCAATCCAGAACCGCCAAACCTCTTCGTTACCTCAGAGCCCAACATGGTGCCTACGGTGCGATTGCGATTTCTAATCGCTAACTGCAACTTTATGGATTCACCTTTTTCTAAAGCTGGCTTGGCCAACTCAATCAACTCATTGTCCAATGCTGATTCCAAGCCATGTTCCTGCTTTGAGATGTTACGTCGTGCGGCATTTTTAGCAATCTCTGGAACCGCAAGGATTGGTGATAAATCCAATCCACTTGCTTTCCAATGATCGACTGCAGCCTGAGTATCTAAAAGTTCAACTTGGCCGATTGCTTCTTCTAGAGTCCTGAAACCCAACTTGGCTAGCCATTCTCTTACCTCTTCTGCGATGTACTCAAAGAAGGTTTCAACAAATTCGGGCTGGCCGGTGAAGCGCTTGCGCAACTCTGGGTTTTGAGTCGCCACACCAACTGGGCAGGTATCTAGATGGCAAACTCTCATCATTACACACCCAGAAACAACAAGTGGAGCAGTTGCGAAACCAAACTCTTCTGCACCCAGCAGGGCAGCAATAATCACATCACGTCCCGTTTTCATCTGTCCATCTGTTTGAACCACGATTCGATCACGCAAACCATTAAGCAGAAGAGTTTGTTGAGTCTCTGCAAGACCTAACTCCCACGGTGCGCCAGCATGCTTAAGAGAGGTAAGTGGCGACGCACCAGTGCCACCATCATGTCCAGAAATTAGAACCACATCGGCATGGGCTTTGCTAACTCCTGCAGCAACGGTTCCAACCCCAACCTCAGCTACCAGCTTTACATGAACTCGCGCATCTTTGTTGGAGTTCTTTAGATCATGGATTAGCTGTGCTAAATCCTCAATTGAGTAAATGTCATGGTGAGGCGGCGGTGAAATCAAACCAACTCCGGGGGTTGAGTGACGAACTTTGGCTATCCATGGATAAACCTTGTTGCCAGGTAATTGACCACCTTCTCCCGGTTTTGCACCTTGTGCCATTTTTATCTGAATATCATCGGCATTAACCAAGTACTCACTTGTTACACCAAACCGCCCTGATGCAACCTGCTTGATGGCAGAGCGTTTGGAGTCACCATTTGGTTCAGGCTTGAATCTCGCCGGATCCTCGCCACCCTCGCCAGTATTTGATTTGGCACCAAGTCGATTCATCGCAATAGCTAGAGTTTCGTGAGCCTCTTGCGAGATGGATCCATATGACATGGCGCCAGTTGAAAAGCGTTTTACTATCTCTGAGACCGACTCCACTTCTTCTATGGGAACTGGAGTTCTAACTCCCTCTTTAAATGAGAAAAGTCCACGCAACGTCATTAAGGACTTCGCTTGATTATCAACCTTTGTGGTGTATCTCTTGAAAACGTCGTAACGCTTTGATCGGGTTGAATGTTGCAATGTGAAAACGGTTTCGGGGTCAAATAGGTGAGGTTCACCATCACGTCGCCACTGATACTCGCCACCAATTTGTAAACGCTTAGAACCCGGAACCTCTCCCCCTGGTGGATATGCGATGTGATGGCGAGCGATTGTTTCCTCCGCAATAACGGAGAGATCAACTCCGCCCAAACGAGAGGTGGTTCCAGAGAAATACTCATCAATTAATACTTGCGACAGTCCAATAGCTTCAAAAACTTGAGCTCCGGTGTAGGAGGCGATGGTCGAAATT
>RFSC01000030.1 GCA_009924185.1 Actinomycetota bacterium | reverse complement strand
CAGTAAGAGTCTCTTGGAAGTTCACCCCATAATGTTGAGCAATCTTGCTAACAATCGTTGAGGAAACAATTGAGTTTGCCATTATGGAGTTGGCAGCCGTATAAACAATCTTTAGATTTCCAGGGTTCTTGGCCAACTGTGCGGTGGCGGAAATATAAGCGTCAACATGATCTTCGCTTAAAACTGTCCATCCATTTGCCCTGGCTAGTGAGGGCAGGGGTGGAACCTGCGAAATCTCCTGGGAAATCTGCGCATCTGCGGGCGAAATAATCTGCGAGCCATCATAGAAAACCCCATCAACAGTTCCACCGAGATAAACCTTGTACCCATTGTCTTGTGGCGGATTGTGACTTGCGGTCACCATAATTCCAACATCGCAATTTAGTTTTCGAGTTGCGAAGGCTAGAACCGGCGTTGGAAGCGGGCGCGGTAAGACATAAACCTTAAACCCTGCACCCATCATGATCTCAGCGGTATCACGGGTGAAATCTTCAGATCCATATCTGGCATCTCTGCCAATCACCACAGAGTTCATGCCATGTTTTTTCATGTAGCTAGCAATGCCAGCTGCAGTCTTTGTAACAACTGCACGATTCATTCGAGATGGACCAGGCCCGAGTGCGCCACGTAAACCTGCAGTTCCAAACTCAAGAAATCCTGCGAAACATGATTTAAGTTCAGCTTCATTTTTGGTAGCCAATAGTTCTTGAAGTTGTGCACGGGTATTTGGATCAGGATCTTCGGCAATCCATGTTTCTACTTGCTTAACCAAATCTGGCGAAAGCTGATTTTCCATGGCGGAAACTTACTACTGAGCCGCTCGTTTCAATAACTCCAACAAATAATCTTCAGGGGCACCAGCCTCACGAGCAGCTGCCAACATGATTTCCAAATAACGCTTTGACGGAGCTCCACCCTCAAATGAGTTTAAAACATAAACATAACAAAGGGAGGAGCCATCTAGAGTTTCCACTCTAACCCTGATCTTGCGATAGAGATTTGTGGTTACTCCCTCCCACTCATCTAAAGCGTTTTCATCTGCTGTAGTGAGGTCATAAATTGAAACAAACACGCTGCTGGATGGATCCTCAGCTAGCGTGGCTACCGCTCCCTCCCAGCCAATTTCCTCGCCGCCAAAAGTGAGCCGCCAACCCCGTAGCCAACCCGTGCCGCGATGTGGTGAATGAGGTGCGCGCAGCAACATCTGTCTTGGATCAAGGTTAGAACCGTAGGCGGCATATAACGTCATGAGAGCAAATCAAACCACTCGTAACCAAGTTTGTTAACAGCGCTGCGGATTAAAGGCAAAGAAAGACCAATGACATTGGAGGCTTCACCCTCAATTCGTGAGATGAAGGGCGAGCTCAACCCATCAAGGGTAAAGCCGCCAGCCACATTCAATGGTTCACCAGTGGCCACATAACTTTCAATCTCTTTATCACTCATCTCAGCGAAAAAAACTTTAGTTGATGCGATATCAGTAATCTCGATCTGTTTTTGAGTGTCGATAATCGAATGACCGGTATGAAGTACTCCTGATTTGCCACGCAGTAACTTGGCACGAGAGATTGCATTTTCTGCAGTTAGTGGTTTACCCAAAGACTCACCCTCAAACTCAAAGGTCGAATCACATCCAATAACCAAAGCCGGAGTTGAAATCTCTTTCGCAACTGTGTGGGCTTTTACAATCGCCAGGGCGATAACCAGTTCTTTGGGAGAGAGTGCGGAGTAGGCCGCATCCTCTTCATCTACACCGCTGACAATCACCTCTGGATTAATTCCTGCGTTTTGCAAAAGCCTAAGTCTTGATGGCGAGGCGGAGGCAAGAACTATCTTTGGTGCCACTGTTTTAACTTCTACCTAAAGCTCTGAATTTCCAACCTGCAGCTATCCATGCCTCACGATTCAATGCATTGCGACCATCAATGATTACCGGGGACCTCACCAAACCAAGTGCAACTCTTGGATCAATCTCTCGGTAGATTTTCCACTCTGTTAGATGCAAAACGATGTCAGCATCACGTAGACACTCTTCTAAGTTGGCTGTGTACTGCAGCTCAGGGTGACGAAGCCGAGCCGGCTCGATCGCTTTAGGATCGTGCACAACTACCTCTGCTCCTGCCGCGTGAACCTGAGCGGCAATATCAAGGGCAGGGGAGTCTCGAACATCATCACTATCCGGCTTGAATGCTCCACCTAAAACCGCAATCTTCTTTCCCTTTAGGTCAACTCCAATGTCAGCGCGGACTAAATCAATCATTCTCTGACGAGCTCTCAAATTAATTGAGTCAATTTCCCGTAGGAACTCCAGAGATTGCTCAGCGCCTAGCTCTTGAGAGCGGGCCATAAATGCCCGAATATCTTTAGGCAGACAACCCCCGCCAAATCCAATTCCAGCCTGCAAGAAACGTGAACCGATTCTGGGGTCATAACCGATGGCTTTGGCCAACACGGTGACATCGCCACCGGCAGCTTCGCAAATTTCTGCCATAGCGTTAATGAAAGATATCTTGGTAGCCAGAAATGAATTTGCTGCTACCTTAACTAATTCAGCTGTTGGCAAATCAGCTTTCACCCAGGGAACATCATTCTTTAGCAAGGATTCATAGACCTCTTGTAAAACCTTTTCAGCTTTATCAGAGGTAACTCCAACAACTAAACGATTGGGTCGCAAAGTGTCTTCGACCGCATAACCTTCACGGAGAAACTCTGGATTCCAAGCCAACTCCAGATTTGGATGAGATATCTCTAACTCTTTTTTCAATCTTTCAGCGGTTCCTACCGGAACAGTTGATTTACCCACGAGAAGCGAACCAGCTTTGGCATGTTGTGCAACTGAGTTAAAAGCTGCATCAACGAAGGTTAAATCAGCAGCGATTCCATCTTTCTTCTGCGGAGTTCCGACACAGATAAAATGCACATCGCAATCACTTAATTGGGAGAAATCTGTTGTGAACCGCAAACGTCCGCTGCTCAGCTCCTGCGAAAGTAGCTCTTCTAAATGCGGTTCGTAAAATGGCACCCGGCCACTTTGTAACTGTGAGATCTTGTCTGAATCAACATCAACCCCAATTACTTCAAAACCAAGTGAGGACATGGCTGCGGCATGGGTAGCCCCCAAATAACCAGTTCCAACTACAGAGAGTTTAAGCATTATGCGAAAAGCCTAGCCCTTACAGGGGTTATCGGCGGCGCTTCCCGTCTTGAATTTATCGATGATACTTGGTGAAGCGGATGGATCAGCCTTAACTTTGTCGAGTAAAGCCTCATCATTTTTGATTCTGTTGAATAGCTCTGGGGCCAAAACTGGGTCCCAGAGGACCGCACCACTTACCCCGTTTTTACGGTAGTTGTAATACTTCAGCGGAATAGTCAAGGTTCTGACATTGGATGCAGAGAGATTGCGCAGTTGCTTTCCAAGTGTAAGAAGATCAGATTGACTTAGGTCTTCATCTGTTACAACGCTATCTAAAGCTGATCCAATAAAATCAACCATCTTCACTGGATTCAAAAGAACTCCAGCACTCGTGGCTTTTCGTAACATTGCACCAGCAAACTCTTGCTGGCGTTTCATTCTTCCTAGATCTCCAAGTCCATCAAAGTAACGGGTGCGTACATATTTGAGTGAGTCCACTCCATCTAATACGTGACGTCCAGCAGGTAGCACCAGATGACTCTTTGGATCATCGATATCTCTCTTGGTACAAATCTCCACTCCACCTAGAGCATCTACCATCCTGACAAAGCCAACGAAATTCACTTCGATGTAGTGATCGATACGCAATCCAGACATCTCTTCAAAGGTTTGAATTAGTAATGGAGCTCCACCCCAATTAAATGCGGAGTTAATCCTTGAGTAAGCGGCGGGAATAACCTTTCCTTGCGAGTTCTTGTGTTCTGGAATCAGAGCATATGAATCGCGCGGTATTGAGATGATTGCAGCCTTATCCCGCTTTTTGGAAACATGAACCAACAACATGGTGTCGGAACGCTTTCCTGCCGCAACCTCGGGTCCGCCAACTTTTAGTTTTCTGATTTCAGCTCTGGTCAAACCCTCGCGGGTATCAGAGCCCACGATCAAATAGTTGATTGCGCTAGATTCCTTTTTGGGTCGGTCATCCAGTCCAGCAAAAGCATCAATCTTGGGGATGGCGGCCGTGATTCTGCCCAAACCGGCCCAGGAGATTGCAGAAATCGCCACGATAGATATGGAGAGAATCGTGAAGAAACGAATTGCCCGAGGTGATTTCACAGGGCTTAGCGTAATTGGGCGATAGCGTTTGAACGTTATGGCCACTCATTTTTCGCTCGGTGATAAATCCCACCCAACGGATTTTCCGCCTGTATCAATCATTCTCACTGTGTTGAATGAAGAGAGCCATCTTCGCAGCGCAATTCAGGCTGCTCTCAACTCTGATTATCAAGGTGAGATTGAGATTGTTATTGCCGTTGGTCCTTCTAAGGATCAAACTATGCAGATTGCCCGTGAAATTGCGACAGAAGATTCACGAGTCAAAGTTATTGAGAATCCAACCGGAAAGACTCCATCTGGATTGAACGCAGCGCTGCAAAACTCAAATAACGAAATTGTGGTCCGTATTGATGGTCACTCTGAGATCGAGTTTGATTACATAAGTAAAGCAGTAGCAACTTTACGCAGAACCGGTGCAGTGAATGTCGGCGGCGTTATGGCGGCGGAAGGTATGAC
The DNA here is from genome assembly GCA_009924185.1 of Actinomycetota bacterium. Taxonomy (GTDB): domain Bacteria; phylum Actinomycetota; class Actinomycetes; order Nanopelagicales; family Nanopelagicaceae; genus MAG-120802. The sequence continues at coordinate 3,389 of RFSC01000030.1, read as the reverse complement.
TGCTTTTGAAAAAGCTGTAGCACGCGCTATGCGATCTCCAATTGGAGTAGGAGCAGCAAAGTTCCACACTGGCGGTTCAGAAGGTGCAACTGACACGGTTTACTTGGGGGTTTTTCAACGCCGTGCGATTGAGGAAATCGGTGGCTACGACGAAGAGTTTGTTAGAGCCCAGGATTGGGAGATGAATTACCGTTTACGGGAAAAAGGTGGCGTCATCTGGTTTAACCCTGATTTAAAGGTTACCTATCGACCAAGGAGTTCAATTAGAAAATTAGCGAAACAATACTTTGAATATGGTCGTTGGCGCCGTATGGTGTCTAGAACGCATAAAGGCACCGTTAACTTCCGTTACCTAGCACCCCCAATTAATTTGATCATCAATATTCTTTCACTTGCGTTTGGGGTTCTGGTATCTCCGTTCCTTTTCATTCCTAGTGCAACATATGTTCTGGCAATACTTTTTTCATCTCTTTATATTGGAAAGAGCTGGGCTGAGCGAATCAGATTGCCGATAGTTTTGATTACTATGCATTTTTCCTGGGGATTTGGTTTCATTTCATCACCGCGCAACCTAATAACCCGATAAATCGACCACGCTGCGGTACCCTAAGAAATATGGGTAAAAGAATTAACTTCCTCACTTCTTTTACAGTGTTAATCACTGCTTTGTCACTGTTGCCTGGAATCCCGCTTCTCAGTCCGGCCCACGGGCAAAACCCAATCCCCACCGAATTTAGATTTTTCGGATCTGGCTATGGACATGGTGTTGGCATGAGCCAAATTGGTGCCAGAGGTCAGGCGCTCGAGGGTAGAACCGCCAATGAGATTTTGAATTACTACTATCCCGGCACCGCAGTTACACCTTTTCCAGATAATCATCTAATTCGAGTTAACATCGCAAACTTAGTTAACTCAGTGTCACTCAAACCGGTAGAACCGACAGGGCAAATAGTTTTATATCGAGGAGATATTCCACTAAGTGAAAACCCTGAGCCATTTGGTGTCTATCCAGGTGATACCACTGCGTTGTTTACAAATTTTGCCGGCACGGTTGTGCCGGTTTTGTCCTCACCGACAGCAAAGTATGCTGCGATAAACCCAGAGGTAGCTTGGACGGTTAGATGGGAAACCAGTACCACAACAATTGCTTTAACAAATGGCACAACGACCAGTCGATATAAATATGGGCAGATAGTTTTTAAGAGTGTGAGAAATCTTCTGAGTTCATATTTGGCGGTTACCAATACCTTGCGTTTACATGATGAGTATCTATGGGGAATAGGAGAGGTGCCCTCTTCTTGGCCAGCTGCAGCTTTGGAGGCTCAAGCAATCGCTGCGAGAACCTATGCCTTAGGTAAGTTAAATAGAATCCGCCCAGAGTGTGATTGCAACATTTACAACACCACTGTCGATCAAAACTTTGTTGGATTTGCCAAAGAGACAGAGCCCATTTGGGGAATCAAGTGGAAAGAAGCGGTAACCAGAACATTTGTGGATGCCGAAAATGCTTTAACAGTTACGCTAAATGGTCGTCCAATCAGCGCCTTTTACTTTTCATCTAGCGGGGGCCAAACCCAAAATGTTAGAGATGTTTGGGGTAGCCCTATTGATTATCTGCAAGGGGTTCCCGATCCATGGAGTTTGGATCCACAGATAAATCGCAGGTTTGCACTTTGGTCTCGCTTTGTCCCGCAACAAACTATGGCGCAGGCTTTTGGCTTGCCAAATGTGATTTTCTTTTCAGTTAATTCACGAACTGCAACGGGCAGCATCTCATCGATAACAGGGTTCTCCTCGACCGGCGCCAGCGCGACACTTACCGGAGAGATCTTCCGTTCCAGAGTAAAACTTCCATCTACATGGATTCATAACTCGAGACCAATAATTAGAGCACCCTTTATTGCAACTGATTGCGCAGAGACTCCAGCACCGGTTGTACCGCTATGCCGAATTTAGAGTGATTAGTTAGCGTGCAGAGCGGCGTTTAACCCACTCCAAGAGCCTGATTTTGGCAATGCTTCAAGCGCCCCAGTTTGTGAGTTTCTTCTAAATAAAATCCCATTTACGCCAGATAACTCACGCGCTTTCACAATCTGGCCATCCGGTAATTTAACTTTGGCGCCAGCGGTGAGATAAATGCCCGCCTCGACAACACATTCATCACCTAGTGAAATACCAAGTCCAGAGTTAGCTCCGAGTAATGTCTTTTTGCCAATTGAGATAACTTCTTTTCCACCACCGCTGAGCGTGCCCATGATTGATGCGCCGCCACCAATATCTGATCCATCACCCACAACAACTCCAGCTGAAATTCTTCCTTCGACCATTGAGGCGCCCAATGTTCCAGCGTTGAAGTTAACAAAGCCCTCATGCATAACAGTTGTACCGCTAGCTAAATGAGCTCCCAAGCGAACCCGATCTGCATCTGCAATTCGCACCCCATCAGGAATAACATAATCAACCATGCGAGGAAACTTATCTACGCCATAGACCGCAACATGTCCATGTTTTTCCTGCAGTTTTAATCTCACCTTTGCAAATGTAGAGACCGCACAAGGACCAAAGGAGCTCCAGACAACATTATTTAGAACGCCAAAGATTCCATCCAGCTTAACTCCATGTGGCTGTACAAATCGGTGTGATAACAAATGAAGTCTTAGATAGGCATCAGAAACACTGGTAGGTGGAGCATCTAACTCAATCTCTATCTCGACGTACTGTTTTGAAACTTCTCTAACCTCATCGCTACTCAAAAGCGCGGTCAAATCTGGAGCTTTTGCCTTATCTAAGCCACCCAAGCCCAAAACCGGAAAAAAAGTATCTAGAACAGCACCATCAGATGCGACAGTAGCTACTCCAAAACCAAATGCGGTTCGAATTCCACCTTTTGACATAGGGGCTGGTGATTGCGTCATGGGCAAACGCTACCAATACGGTACCTATATAACTCAATCGACCATCTAGAGTTCAGTTATGAAGATAGCCGTTTATTGCGCATCATCAACCGCAGTATCGCCAGAAAATCTTAAATTGGGTTTTGATCTAGGTGCCGCCATTGCCCAGCAAGGTCATGAATTGGTTTGGGGTGGAGGGGCGATTTCAGTAATGGGAGAGGTTGCCAAAGGTGCACGTCAATTTGGTGGCAAAACCATTGGCGTCATACCGGAACGGTTAATGAATATCGAGTTCATCGATCATGACTCCAGCGAACTTCATGTTGTTGCAGATATGAGAGAAAGAAAGGGTTTGATTGAACGGCTCTCTGATGGGTTTATCGCTTTGCCAGGCGGAATTGGAACTTTAGAGGAGTTTTTTGAGATTTGGGTGGGGCGTTATCTTGGGTTTCACAATAAGCCGATTGCAGTGCTTGATCCATCTAGTGTTTATCA
>RFSC01000029.1 GCA_009924185.1 Actinomycetota bacterium | reverse complement strand
CGCGGCATCGCGAATTGGTAAATCTTTTGTAATTACTTCATACATTCCCTGCACCTCATCCCGTGCGATTCCAAAAGCGGTGCTGGCGTTACCTTGAGGATCTAAATCGATGATTAGGGTGCGCAGGCCCCCCATGGCCAGGGCCGCCCCAACATTGACCGCGGAGGTGGTTTTGCCTACCCCGCCCTTTTGGTTGGCCACAGTAAAGATCCGGGTGGAGATGGGTTGGGGCATGGCCTCACGGAACCGCTTGGTGCCCACGACTCTGCGGGGTGCGGATGTTTCACGTGAATCAGTCACGCGGGATAGTTAACCAGCCTTTCGTAGCTCAACGATGCGAGCCAGGGGTAAGTCATCGATATTTATCTCATGTAGCTCGGTTTTTACCGCTACAGATAGGTCAGATTCCGCCATTTCAACTGCCGCCGACTCCCCTTTCATAGCCAAAAGGGAGCCGCCGGGGGCGACTAGGTGCCAGGTGGTTTGGATTAAACGGGGTAAAGGGGCTACCGCTCTTGCGGTTACAAAGTTATAGGAGCCTTTAACTACCTCTGATTTTGCCCTGATTACCTCTACATTTTTAAGTTTTAAGGTATCGATTACCTCGTAGAGGAACTCAACCCTGCGTTGAAGGGGTTCAATCAAGGTAACTTTTAGCCCTGGTTTTGCTAAAGCTATGACGATTCCAGGTAGCCCCGCCCCAGATCCAACATCTGCAACGGAGGCGTTTTGCTCAGGCAAAAGGGTGGTTAGTGGAATGCAGTTTTCAATATGCCGCTCCCAAACCCGTTCCGCCTCACGGGGTCCAATTAGCCCCCTTTGGATTGCGGTGGTAGCTAGGAGATCTGCGTAGGCAAGGGCATCCCCGCTCTTTTCGGGAAAGTAGCGGGCTGAGCTGGTTTCACGTGAAACGCTCAGGCTGGCATCACCACAACACAACGATCTGGATCCTCGCCCTCAGACTCACTGGTTAGGCCGATTTTTTGAATGGTGTCATGGACGATCTTGCGCTCAAAGGCGTTCATTGGGGCGAGTTTGATTGGCTTGCCGCTGGCCTTAACCTCTTCCGCCGTCTCTTCAGCGAGTTTGGTCAGGGAGCTCTTTTTGTCGGCGCGGAAACCATCGATATCCAACATCAATCTGGAGCGCTCGCCGGTGGAGGTCTGAACCGCAAGGCGGGTCAGCTCTTGGATCGCATCCAGCACCTCTCCATCCCGGCCAACTAGATGGGCAAGATCCCCACCTTCGAGAACCAGGGAGGCGCGGTCATTTTCGACTCCAATCTCAATATCCCCATCAAGATCGGCAATATCAAGTAGGCCCTCAAGGTAATCCGCAGCGATATCGCCCTCTTCCTCAAGTCTGGCTACTGTGCTTTTCTCTTCGCTCATCTCATCTCCTGTACCTTTTGCCCCGATTTGAGGCTTTTAATATTATTTTTTCTTCTTTTTCTTCTTTTTTGGTTGTGGGCGCTGACCCTTTGGCTCCTCTGTAGCGACTGAGCCTGATTCCTCAGTCGGGGCCTCGGGGGTGGTTCCAGCTTTTTTAGCCTTTTTGGCCTGGAGCTCCTCCCAGGCTGGAGAGCCGGGGGTTGGGTTTCTCTTGATGACGTAATACTGCTGACCCCAGGTCCAAAGGTTTGTTGTGGACCAATAAATCAAAACTCCGATTGGGAAGTTAACACCAGAGACCGCAAAAATAACTGGGAATAAATACAACATAATTTTTTGCTGTTGCAACATCATGTTGTTGGAAGAATCCAACTTTGGCATTCCTTTAACCATCAACTGACGCTGTGTTGTAAATGTAGTTACTGACATTAAAGCGATTAGAAATACTGTAACGATTTTTACAGTTGCGTTAGATGATCCTAAAAAAGTTTGTGAGATCGGCGCACCAAAGAACTCCGCTTTTGCAGCTTGTGCCGCCAACTCAGTTGTTAAAACACCACGGGCTTGTGGCGGATTCTTTCCAATTCCATTTAACACAGTGAAGAGTGCAAAGAAGATCGGGGCCTGCGCCAAGATTGGGAAGCAGGATGCCATGGGATTTGTTTTGTGTTCTTTGTAAAGCTTCATCAACTCTTCTGATTGCTTTTGGCGATCATCTTTATAGCGTTGTTGGATCTTTTTCATCTCAGGGGATAGTGCGGTTAATGCACGCTGAGATTTAATCTGCTTAACAAATAATGGAATTAAAAGAGTACGGATCAAAATAACTAGACCAACAATTGATAGTGACCAGGTAACACCACTGGCTTCACCAAATACCGGTGATAGCGCTGTGTGGATCACCACCATAACTCCAGAAACAATCCAATAAAGGGGATCTAAAATAAAGCCCATTTAATGCGCTCCTTTATTTAAAGTGTAATTTCCGAGCGAAATACGCCCTATTTTCAAGGTTTCTGGAACATAGTCGACTCCCCCATGGCTAAATGGGTTACAACGAACTACACGCCAAGCGCCTAGAAAAACTCCGATGATGTTGTATCTCTTGATTGCCTCAAGTGTGTAATGAGAACATGATGGGTAATACTTACAACGGGGTGCTAAACCTGGAGCGATAAATTTCTGCCAGATTTTGATTAAGAGCAAAAATGGCAGCATTGGTATTTGTAACGCTTTATTAATCATCGCTCCGCCTTTTTGGAAAGAGCGGAGAAGAGTTGTGGGATTTCGCCGTGCGCATTGGTTTCTTTTTTGGTTGCGCGAACCACGACCATGGAACTTTGCGGCAGGATGTGCATCGCAGCTTGTGAGGCATGACGGAGTTGGCGTTGTACACGGTGACGCTGTACAGATCCACCCACAACACGGGAGACAACAAAACCGATTTTTGGTGTAGAAAGATTTGGCTCAATAGCTAAATACCCAACCAGGGTTGGAGTGGTTGATCTAATTGAGGAGCGCGTAACTCTGGCGAATTGATCGCGGGAGGTTAAGCGGTTGTTGGCTGCTAGCACGCCGCTGAGTTAAAACTTATGCTGATGCGGAGATGCGAGCGCGACCCTTAGCGCGGCGAGCAGAAAGAACTGCGCGTCCACCACGGGTTGCCATACGAGCGCGGAAGCCATGCTTCTTCGCGCGCCGACGATTGTTCGGCTGGAAGGTGCGCTTCATGTTTTGTACTCCTTTAAATCGCGTTCAAAGTCCCAAGAGAATCGAGGTTGTTTCCCGATAGGGGGTCTTGAGAGCAGGGGGCAACGGTAGCCTCAAAGGGTGGGTTTTGAAAAATTTGTGGATAACCACTTGCTTTTCTAGGGGTTAAGGCATAACTTTCCGCCTCTATCCACAGGCCCTCACTGTTTTTGAGGGTTTTTGGGCCAAATAGAAGGCTAAACCTGAAGTTTAGACCACAGCCTGTGGATAACGTTGTGGATTAGTGGATAGTTTTTATAGAAAGAAGGGGTCTGGTGTCGTTAACTGAGTCTGGAGTTATCGAAGAGGACCTGAGCGCACTGTGGAGCGGGGTCGTCAACTCCGTCTCACACGACTCCCCACAGAACCGCGCCTTTTTGACCCTAACAAAACCCCTCGGCCTTCTAAAGAGTGAGGGTGGCTCCAACCTTTTGCTGGCCGCTCCCAATGTTTTCGCTAAAGATATTTTAGAGAGCCGGTTAAAAACAGTTCTTAATGATGCCCTCAGTGCAAAGTTGGGCGAGAAGATAAACATTGCGGTCACTATTGATGAATCTTTAGATGTTGCCCAGGCCGATCCTGAGGTTGTTGAGGTTGAGTTTGAAGCGCCCCGCGCCGGCACTGGTCGCCAGGAAGCTCCAATAAAAAACAGTGAGTCATCACAGTTAAACCCAAGATACATTTTTGAAACCTTTGTTATTGGTGCATCAAATCGTTTCGCTCACGCCGCCGCTGTTGCGGTTGCTGAAGCTCCAGCAAAGGCATACAACCCATTGTTTATTTATGGTGAATCTGGTTTAGGCAAAACACATTTATTGCATGCGATTGGTGCTTATGCCAAAGAGTTGTATGGCAGCGTCCGGGTTCGTTATGTATCTTCTGAAGAGTTTACAAATGATTTTATTAACTCTATCCGCGATGACAAATCCTCTAACTTCCAACGTAGATACCGCGATCTAGATGTTTTGTTGGTTGACGACATTCAATTTCTAGAGAATAAAGAAAGAACTCAGGAAGAGTTTTTCCATACCTTTAACACTTTATATAACGCCAACAAACAGATTGTTATCTCTAGTGACCGCCCACCAAAACAATTAACAACCCTTGAGGATCGTTTACGTTCTCGGTTTGAGTGGGGGTTGATTACTGATATTCAACCACCAGAGCTAGAAACCCGTATCGCGATTCTTCGTAAGAAAGCAGCGCAGGATAAGTTAAATGCGCCAGATGATGTTTTGGAGTACATCGCATCAAAGATCTCAACTAACATCCGTGAGTTAGAGGGTGCTTTGATTCGTGTTACCGCTTTTGCATCTTTGAACCGCCAACCAGTTGATATGAATTTGGCAGAGATTGTTTTGAAAGATTTAATCACTGATGATGCAGCGCCAGAGATAACCGCTAGTTTGATAATGGCGCAGACCGCGGCTTATTTCAGTTTAACTATCGATGATCTTTGTGGAACATCTCGTTCTCGAGTTTTAGTAAACGCCCGCCAGATCGCGATGTATTTATGCCGCGAGTTAACAGAGTTGTCATTGCCAAAGATTGGCCAAACCTTCGGGGGGCGGGATCACACAACTGTGATGCATGCTGACCGGAAGGTGCGCCAGTTGATGGCTGAGCGCCGGTCGATCTTTAACCAGGTCTCTGAGCTCACCAACCGGATAAAGATGCAGGCCAAGTCTTAAGTAGCCCGTGTGGGTGCTTGGGGATAACCTGTGGATATCTGTGGATAAGTTGTTGGTAACGGGGTGGGGTTGTTGGGGTTAAAACCTAACCACTTTGAAGCCCACAACTAACACACAGAGATACACACAGAAAAGGGTGGTTAAAGTGGATAAAAAAGCAGCTTTGAACTGCGGTTTTGTTACTTACCCACAGCTATCTTGTTTGGTTACTACGAATACCTTTATAGATAGAAAACAAGTTGTGCGCGAACCCCAAAGTTTCAACTTTGATTTAAACCCAAAAAGGAAGAGTTAGGCTTACAAACATGAAGTTCACAGTAGATAGCGCGACCTTAACCGACAGCGTTAATTGGGTTTCTAGATCTTTATCAACCCGCCCAATTATGACCGCGCTGCTCGGAATTGTTATTGATGCTAACTCTGATGTGACCTTAAGCGCCTCTGATTTAGAAACCTCAGCAAAATCATCTTTTAACGCAGAGGTTAAAGAAAAAGGGCGGGTTTTAGTTCCTGGAAGGTTGTTGGCTGAAATTTCCAGAGCTTTACCAAACAAACCAGTATCTTTTAATTTAGATGGAACTAGAGTTTTAGTAACAGCAGGATCAGCAAAATTCACATTGCCAACATTGCCAATCAATGAATATCCAAACCTGCCGACACTGCCGGAAACATCTGGTGAGATCGCCAGTGATTTGTTTGCTGCTGCGGTAAACCAAGTAGCTGTTGCTGCTGGACGCGATGATTCACTTCCAACACTTACTGGAATTCATGTTGATATTAGCCGTGACACCATCACATTTGCTGCAACTGATCGTTACCGCCTTGCGGTTAGAGAGATTAATTGGAACCCAAACAACCCAGATTTAGCAACCACCGCGTTGTTACGCGCCCGAACTTTGGCAGATGCTGCAAAAACAATCGCTTCTACTAAAAACATCTCTTTTGCAATCGCACCTGTCACTGCAAACGAAAGACTGGTGGGCTTCTCTACCGAGTCAAAATCAATGACTTCTAGGCAGCTAGATGGCACCTTCCCCCCATACCGCCATCTATTACCTAGTGAAAGTATCGCTACCGCAGTGATTGAGGTATCAGCACTACTTGATTCAGTACGCCGCGTTGCTTTAGTAACTGACAAAACTGTTCCATTAAGACTTAAGTTCTCCAACAACACCTTGCACCTTGAGGCTGGCGCCGGTGATGAAGCGCAAGCCACCGAGGAAATCCAAATCTCATACACCGGCGAACCAATTGATATCGCATTCAACCCAACATTTTTAACTGATGGTTTAAATGCGCTGGGCACCACATATGTAAATATCGCATTTACCGGATCAAACAAACCAGCGGTGCTCTCCGGCAAAAACAAGATTGATGGCGAGATCGATAGCTCATACCGCTATCTACTAATGCCAATGCGCTACGCCTCATAAATGTTTGTTTCACATTTATCCTTAGCAGATTTCCGCTCCTACTCCTCGTTAGAGCTTTCTTTAAAACCAGGGCAAAACATTTTTATCGGCGAAAATGGCGAGGGCAAAACCAACATCATCGAAGCTTTGATGTATTTAGCCTTGCTCTCATCTCACCGCATCTCCTCTGATCAACCCTTAGTAAAACTCGGTAGTGAACGGGCTTATGTGCGGGCCAAAGTTGAATCAGATGAAAGAACATCGTTAGTGGAGTTAGAGATCAACGCCGCAAAAGCAAACCGGGCTAAAGTTAACCAAAACCCAGTTCGCAGCCAAAAAGAGTTGCTTGGAATCGTCAAATGTATTTGCTTCTCACCAGAGGATTTAGATTTAGTGCGAGGCGACCCTAGTGAGCGCCGCTCTTTTTTAGATCAACTTTTAATTCAACGCAGCCCAAGATTGGCAGGCGTTATCGCTGATTATGACCGGGCCTTAAAACAACGTAATTCCCTATTAAAAAGCCGGGCCCCACAATCTAGTTTGGAGCCCTGGAATGAGCATTTAGCTAATTTTGGCGGCGAATTAATCGCTGGGCGTCTTGCTTTAATTGCGGATCTAGAACCTGTTTTCCAAAACTCTTATAAGAACCTTTCAGAGAAGAAAAGCGCTCGACTAGGTTATAAATCCAGCATCACAGAACCAACCACCAATAAAGAGTTAAACAAAAACAAAATTTTAGAAACTATTAATGAAATAACAAACCAAGAGCGGGAACGTGGCATCTCATTAGTTGGGCCACATCGCGACGACTTACTCCTATTCTTAGGTGATCACCCAGTTAAAGGTTATGCCAGCCATGGCGAGTCATGGTCAATCGCATTAGCTTTACGTTTAGCTAGTTACCAACTTTTCATCAATGATGGTGAAAAACCAATTTTGATATTAGATGATGTTTTCTCTGAGTTAGATGAAGGACGCCGGGAAAAATTACTAGCCATCTCAAACACCGCCGAGCAAACCTTTATAACTGTTGCGGTTGCCAATGATCTCCCTAACCAAATAACCGGAAATAAATATAAAGTTACTAGTGGAAAAGTCGCAGCGATATGAAAAGAGATATCGCCCGAGCCGCTCCTACCGAACTGGAATGCGCAAGAAAAAAGAAACCGAACAACAAGAGCGCATCGAGTTGGGTGAACCACAAAAGATAAACAACATCCTCAATGAGTTAATTGAAAGTAGGGATTGGCGCAAAGGAATTGCGGAAGGAAACCTATTTACTGATTGGCGGGAAATTGTTGGCGAAGAGATAGCGGATCACTCAACACCAATAACTTTGTATGAAGGCAAGTTAACAGTTCAAACTTCATCTACCGCTTGGAGTACACAACTACGTTTAATGAATGATGAGTTGTTGCGAAAAATCAGGCAGAGCGCCCCAGGTGCGGTGGTTGATAGCCTCAACATCATCGGGCCTCATGCCCCATCCTGGAAAAAAGGGTTACGCACGATTCGTGGGGCAAAAGGGCCAAGAGACACCTTTGGGTAAGCATTTCCAATAGTGACCCTCACCCCCTGTCTAAAAACGCGCCTAATCCACCACCATCGCCTTTTTTGGGCTATTCACTTCCTGATTTACCACTAGGATTTGCGGGTACCCAGCCCTAAAAAGAGGCGAGGTTTGTCTCTGGCGGGTTTAACCAAACAGTGAAGCGAGGGTTTTAGGTGGCTGAGAAGAAGGTTTCGCGGGCTTATGACGCCTCAGCGATTACCGTTCTGGAGGGCCTAGAGGCGGTCCGTAAACGCCCCGGCATGTACATCGGATCCACCGGCGAGCGCGGCCTACACCATCTGGTTTATGAAATCGTCGACAACTCAGTCGATGAGGCTTTAGCTGGTTACTGCAGCGAGATCAATGTTGTTTTGTTGGCCAATGGTGGAGTGCGTGTAAATGACAATGGTCGCGGCATCCCAGTTGATATTCACCCAGTAGAGAAAAAACCAGCGCTTGAAGTTGTGCTTACTGTTTTACATGC
>RFSC01000028.1 GCA_009924185.1 Actinomycetota bacterium | reverse complement strand
CTGGTCAAAGCGAAATGGAAAAAAGATTGCCTCACTCCTTCATTGTGGAATGGTTTCCATCAACTCAGCATTTTCCTTTGCGGCAATCGGTGCTGTTCCCTTCGGTGGCGTAAAGGACAGCGGATATGGGCGCATTCATGGCGCGGAAGGGTTATTGGAGTTTACCTATCCAAGAACCGTCGTGAAGACCAAATTCAATATCCCATTGCAGTTCACCACATTTGCCCGAACTGGTTTTGCAGATAAGACCATCATTAGATTAGTAAACATTCTGCACCGCAGACGTCGTTAACTCTGTTCCAGTAATTACACAAGCAGTAACTAATAACGTGGTGCGTTTCTAGTTCTCTCTATTTTAGGTTTGCGCTTTTCTCTATTGTTCCAGCACGCAGTATGCCAATGTCTACGAGATTCAACATCATGCTCTAACCATGCAACGGTGTGCGGAGTAGCCATGGGAATCAATTGATCGCAGCCTGGACAGCGATATGGCTTTGTGGAGCTTGATCCGGTAATGCGGCGCACCATATAGATGCCCTCTAAATGCTCCTCAATACTTTGATGAGAAGCGCCTATCTCTCGCTCTGAGCCATGCGCAGGGTTATCTTTGCCACGCTTCTTTGGCTTATTTCTCCGCGGACTCACAGGGATATTCTCCATGAATTACGGCAAGATTGCGCTCATGAAATTCAGGCTGGTTTACGCATCTGCTTTATCGGCAATAGTTGCCATGATGATGTTGACCTTAATTACACCTAATGCTTCATCAGATGAGGTAAAGGCAGTAGCCAAAAAGACCGCCAAACCAATCCCCTCTCCCTCACCTAAGTGGCCACCTAAAGGATTCACCGGCAAAGATGGAGTTTTTGCCAAAGTTCCGAGCAGCAAAGAGTTGGTTGGATTGCTTTCAGCCCGAAGAACTCTGCAATCAGTCGTGAAGAAGTGTGAAGAGTTCGCCTGTGGCGCAGTCATAGCTGCAGCAGAAACTGGGTGCAAATGGTGGGAGGTCAACTCCAATGTTTTCCGCGTTAAAGCAGAGGATTTGTCCCGAGAGAAGATTGGAACCTTAACAACATACACAAAAGGCAGCGATAAGCGGAAACAGTCAACTATATTTTTGATTTCTGGCGAACCGGTGGCCCCTGGCATCTCAATAAGTGGCATAAAGCTGACTTGCCATCGTGACAGCACCAATCAACCAAAGGCCGGCAATATTTACAAATCATTGTTGCCACTAAGTACCCCGGAGAGTTAATTTGTTAGGTGGAATCAACAACTCGCTGTTTTTCCAATCATTCGCTGGCTTTGCGGTTCTTGGGGTATTGATCCTTCTTTTACGTTGGGCTTTTTCAAGAGGCTCATCGCTGGTGGAAAAGCCCAGCCAAATTGGCGAAGAAAGTGAGTACGGTTTGCTTAAAGTTGTTGCGAAGCCAGCTAATCACATCGAAGGTGAGATGTTGCGACAAAAGCTAGCGGCACATGGAATTAAGGCAACCTTAACTCAGACAAAAGCTGGTCCGCGGTTATTTGTTTTCCCAGAGGAGGAAAAAGTCGCCGCTGCTATTTTGCGTAGTTAACGATTTTTGCCCGGAACCCAGAGTTGATCTCCCAACTCACGGTTTTCGTATCTCGCCAATACAAAGAGAAGATCTGATAAGCGGTTCAGATACTTAGCAGTTAACTTATTGACTCCCTCGCCGAAAGAGTGAATTGCTTGCCATGTGCAACGTTCCGCTCTTCTAACTACTGTGCGAGCAACATGTAGATGAGCTGATGCCGGTGTTCCCGAGGGAAGCACAAATGATTTCAACGGCGCTAGATTGGTGTTATAAACATCAATCTGCTCTTCCAAATAGGAAATTTGAGACTCTAGAACACGCAAGGGTTCATGGGCTGGGGCATCTACGACGGGGGTGCAGAGATCAGCTCCAACATCAAAAAGATCATTTTGAACGCGAACTAGGAGCTTGCGAATCTCGGCATTTAACTCCGGCACCGTTAGAACTACTCCGATATATGAATTAGCCTCATCTACAGTGGCATATGCCTCAAGTCTTGGGTCATTTTTCGAGGTCCGACTCATATCTCCCAAAGAGGTTGTGCCATCATCGCCTGTTTTTGTATAAATTCGAGTCAGATTTACCATGGGGTGAGCCTATTCCAGTCGTTACTATGACACCACTCGGAGATTAGAGTTCGAGTTGGCAACATTTATTAGAGCTAGAGAGGGTGGAAATCTTGACGCACTCCTATCCTCTTGATCGATTTCGGGTGGTTGGTGGCAGCTCCTTGCAGGGCGATGTCACCATTACTGGCGCTAAGAACTCTGTCTTAAAACTAATGGCTGTTACCTTACTGGCCAAGGGCAGCTGCACGATTCACAACGTGCCTGACATTGCAGATGTAGCAATGATGGCAGAGCTCTTGGAGCGACTTGGTTGTGCAGTTACGCGAGATCTTCAGAAGCAAACAGTAAGTATCGATGTTCCCGAAACCCCCGGATATCGCGCCGAATATGAATTGGTAAGAAAACTACGCGCTTCAATAAATGTACTTGGTCCATTAGTTGCACGGCTTGGTAAAGCGGAGGTTGCATTGCCAGGCGGTGATGCGATTGGCTCTCGAGGATTGGATTTTCATACCAAAGGATTGGTGGCGCTTGGAGCTGAGGCTCATAGTGAACATGGCTACATAATTGCATCAGCACCAAATGGTCTTAAGGGTGCAGAAATTACTTTGGATTTTCCGAGCGTAGGCGCGACGGAAAACATTATGACCGCCGCGGTTTTAGCCAAAGGCGTAACGGTTCTTGATAACGCAGCTCGCGAACCAGATATCGTCGATATCGGAAATTTCTTAATTGCTATGGGCGCAGATATCGAAGGATTGGGAACTCCAACCATCACTATTCGAGGGGTCGAGGCTCTCTCTGCTGCCGATCACACTGCAATCTCAGATCGAATCGTTACCGGTACTTGGGCATTTGCTGCAGCTATGACGCAAGGTGATATCTCAATTCACGGCGCCCGCCCCGAACACCTTGAACTGCCATTAGAAAAATTGGTTTCAACTGGTGCGGTAATCACAACCATTCCAGATGGCATTCGCGTCAAAATGGACCGCAGGCCCTCGGCTATTGATGTATCAACACTTCCCTACCCAGGTTTTCCCACTGACCTCCAACCATTTGTCATCACTTTAAACGCCATCGCAGAGGGTGATGCATTGGTTACGGAAAATGTTTTTGAAGGCAGATTTATGTTTGTTAATGAATTACTGCGCCTAGGGGCGAAGATTCGAGTCGATGGCCACCACGCAGCGATTACCGGCGTCAAACAGCTTTCTTCCGCACCTGTTGTGGCCTCTGATATCAGGGCCGGAGCAGGTTTAGTCCTGGCAGGGTTAGTTTCAGATGGAGTTACCTTTGTTGAGGGCGCGTACCACGTAGATAGAGGTTACCCAAACTTTGCTGAGCAGCTGCGCGCGCTCGGTGCTGATGTAACGCGGGTTGATTAAAACTACACTGATTCGCGAAGCTCGTGCCGTCCCTCGACCCGCAACTTCTTATAAATAATCATAGTTTCATGTCGAACTAAAGACTCGCTGTAACCAATTTCGTTAGCGATACTCTTGTTGGTTTTCCCCGCCCGCAATAACTCAAGAATCTTTTCTTGTCTTTGGGTCAGAGGTTGTAGCTCGCTACCGGAAAGCAACTCTCTTGAAGTAGATAGAGTTCTTAACTCTAGGGAGCTCTCGTAGACGGTGAAGAGAGATCTGATTGCTTCAAAATAGCTATCGACGCCCGCCATCGTTGTTAAATCTGTTTTGAAACTAAAGCAATACACTCTAGATAAACCTACCGGTATTGAGATCAATGACTGCCAGGCAGACATGGAATCTAGATGGAAAAAATCTGGGAAATCCTGATTTACCGTTTCAAATCTAGCCCAAACAATCTTTTGTGATCGAACCGAGTTACTAATCGGTCTACGATCTGCGATTTTTATCGTTGCTTGACTCATGTGTTCGCTTTTACTAAACCCTTGAATATTCAGGCATCTAATCAATCCATCTGGGTCAACATTGCCCCGATAAGAGATGGCAAGCTCTTGATCTGGAGAGATATGAACCGACAAGAAATCTAGAGCTTGATCAGGATGAGGAGATTTTGCAAGAAACTCTGCGATGGATTGAATTTTCGACAAATACTGCTCGTACAAGACAAGCCTCCTGCCTCAGAGTGCCGCGGCTGGCTGCTAACCGGCACTGGAATGCCTAAATCATGCCACCAGGCACCGATAGAGAGAAGGAATTAAGTGACTAGAATGAGTTTGTTGCTAAACCGCAACAATAAATGAAACTAGGAACGATTGCAGTTACAGAAAAAGGTTATTGAGCGGCTGTTTCACCCAAAACAGAGACTCGGTTATTGGCCACCGAAAGAAATCCACCGCTGACATCAAACTCAACAGCGCTGCCATCTTCACTTTTGATGCTGACTTTACCGTCGACCAATACACCCAAAAGCGGGGTGTGATCAGGAAGAATTCCTAAATCACCCTCCAAGGTACGGGCAGAAACCATTGTGGCTTTGCCGGACCAGACCCGCTTCTCTGGTGTAACGAATTCGACGGTAAGTAATTTGTCAGCCATTTGTCTTAGCTCTTCGCCAACTCTGCAGCCTTACGTTCGACATCATCTAGACCGCCGCACATAAAGAAGGCCTGCTCTGGAATATGGTCGTAATCGCCATTAGCCAAGGCATCAAATGCTGCAATTGTTTCACTCAGTGGAACGAAGGAACCTTCGATTCCGGTGAAGACCTTAGCAACGAAGGTGTTCTGTGACAGGAAGCGCTGGATACGACGGGCACGTCCTACCAAGATGCGATCCTCTTCAGATAGTTCATCGATACCAAGAATTGCAATGATGTCCTGTAGATCCTTATAACGCTGCAGAATCTGCTTGACTCGGTTTGCAACGCGGAAGTGGTTCTCACCGATATAACGTGGATCAAGAATGCGTGAGGTTGAATCCAGCGGATCCACAGCTGGATAGATACCCAACTCTGAGATCGGACGGGAAAGAACCGTGGTTGCATCCAAGTGGGTAAATGTTGTGTGTGGCGCTGGGTCGGTAATGTCATCGGCAGGAACATAAATCGCCTGCATCGATGTAATTGAGTGACCACGGGTTGAGGTGATGCGCTCTTGAAGAACGCCCATCTCATCAGCCAAAGTCGGCTGGTAACCCACAGCGGAAGGCATACGGCCAAGAAGTGTTGATACCTCAGAACCAGCCTGGGTAAAGCGGAAGATGTTATCGATGAAGAGCAAAACATCCTGCTTCTGTACATCACGGAAATACTCCGCCATGGTTAGCGCAGATAGCGCAACACGCAAACGGGTTCCGGGTGGCTCATCCATCTGACCGAAGACCAATGCGGTCTTATTAATAACACCAGTCTCTGTCATTTCAAGGAAAAGGTCATTACCTTCACGGGTACGCTCACCAACACCGGCGAATACAGAAACACCACCGAAGTTTTCCGCTACACGGTAAATCATCTCTTGAATAAGAACGGTCTTACCTACACCTGCACCACCGAATAGACCGATCTTTCCACCCTTTACATATGGTGTTAGTAGATCGATAACCTTGATGCCAGTTTCAAACATCTCTGTCTTTGACTCAAGCTGATCGAAATCAGGTGCGGTGCGGTGAATCGGCCAGCGTTCCTTAACATCAAGTGATGATGTTGGAACATCTAGTGATTCGCCAAGTGCGTTAAATACATGTCCCTTGGTGACATCTCCGACTGGAACAGAGATTGCTGCACCTGTGTCACGTACCTCTACACCGCGGACCATGCCGTCAGTTGGTTGCATAGAAATCGCACGCACAAGGTTGTCACCAATGTGCTGGGCTACCTCGAGTGTTAACTCGCGTCGCTCACCACCTAGTGTCACATCGACCTTTAGCGCGTTGTAGATCGCAGGCATCGAATCCGATGGGAATTCGATATCAACGACCGGTCCAATCACGCGTGCGACGCGTCCGGTTGCTGTCTTAGTTGTCATCATTCGCTCCCTGCGCTTGCTGAGGCGAGCGCATCTGCGCCGCCCACGATTTCACTGATTTCTTGCGTAATTTCGGCTTGACGGGCCGCGTTGGCAAGTCTGGTCAACGACTTAATTAATTCATCAGCATTGTCAGTTGCTGATTTCATCGCGCGACGACGTGCTGCATGCTCGGATGCTGCCGATTGCAGTAGCGCGTTGTAGACACGTGATTCGATATAGCGTGGAAGAAGTGCGTTGAGAACTTCCTCTGCATTTGGTTCGAATTCATATGCGGGCAATAAACCTGCCGGTGCTGGTCCATCAGATTCAACAACCTCTAATGGCAACATCCGCTTGTTCATTGCGATCTGGGTAATCATCGATTTGAACTCGGTGTAAACAATATGTAGTTCATCTACGCCATCAATCTCAACCTGAGCATCTTTGATAAATGCTGCAATCAACTCATCTGAGATGGTCTTGGCATGTGCGTAGGTTGGATTATCTGAGAAACCGGTCCATGAATTCTTGATGGTGCGGTTGCGGAACTTGAAGTAATTAACCGCTTTGCGACCAACCAGATATGTATCAACCTCTAGCCCACGTTGTTTTAGAGTCACAATTAATCCATCAGCCTCTTTGATAGCGCTGGATGAATACGCTCCAGCCATACCGCGATCTGATGTAATGATCAAAACCGCAGCACGCTTTGGAGCTGCCGACTCTGTTGTGAGTGGATGGTTGGTATTAGAAAATGTGGCAACTGCGCTCACCGCACGGGTTAATGTTAATTCATTTGCGTACGGGGTCGATGCAGAAACTCGTTGTTGCGCCTTGACGATACGCGATGCGGAGATGAGCTCCATGGCACGCGTAATCTTCTTGGTCGCTTTAACCGAGCGTATGCGGCGACGATAGATGCGGAGTTGGGCGCCCATGGATTACTTCTTGTACTTCGTAATCTGCTCGGTGCCGTCACTGCCTTCAGCTTCAGCAGGTGCCTCATTAACCGCCTTAGCGACTGATGAAACAAACTGTGACTTAAAGGAGTTGATGGCTGCGGTCAACTTCGCAACTGTGTCATCGCTTAGCTCTTTGGTCTCTGCGATTACATCAAAGATTCCTTTGTGTTCACGTGAGACGTAATCCAAGAACTCAGATTCAAAGCGGCGAATATCTTGAACTGGTACTGAATCTAGCTGTCCAGTTGTTCCAGCCCACACTGAGGCCACCATGCGCTCTAGTGAGAATGGTGTGTACTGCTGCTGCTTGAGCAGCTCGACAAGACGAGCACCACGCTCTAGCTGTGCTTTAGATGCAGCATCAAGATCAGATCCGAAGGCTGCGAAAGCTTCAAGCTCGCGGAACTGAGCCAAATCAAGACGTAGACGACCAGCAATCTTCTTCATCGCCTTTGTCTGAGCAGATCCACCAACGCGGGAAACTGAGATACCTACGTTGATAGCAGGGCGCACACCTGAGTTGAATAGATCGGTCTCAAGGAAGCACTGTCCATCGGTAATTGAAATTACGTTTGTAGGAATGAAGGCAGAAACGTCATTACCTTTTGTTTCAATGATTGGCAGACCGGTCATTGAGCCGCCACCCATTTCATCAGACAGCTTTGCGCAACGCTCTAGCAAGCGTGAGTGTAAATAGAAGACATCTCCTGGATACGCCTCGCGTCCTGGTGGACGACGTAGCAACAAGGAAACTGAGCGATAAGCCTCAGCCTGCTTTGAAAGATCATCAAAAACAATTAATACATGGCCACCGTTGTACATCCAGTGCTGACCAATTGCAGAACCGGTGTAAGGAGCTAGGTACTTGAAACCTGCTGGATCTGATGCAGGTGAAGCAACGATTGTTGTGTACTCCATTGCGCCAGCTTCTTCGAGTGCGCCCTTAACAGCTGCAATCGTTGAACCCTTCTGGCCAATCGCTACATAAATACACTTAACCTGCTTCTTCTTATCGCCAGATTTCCAGTTTTCCTTCTGGTTAATAATTGTGTCTACAGCAACCGCTGTCTTACCTGTCTGACGGTCACCAATGATCAACTGGCGCTGTCCGCGACCAATCGCTGTCATTGCATCGATCGCCTTGATACCAGTTGCAAGTGGCTCCTTAACAGGTTGGCGCTGAACTACAGAGGGAGCCTGTAGTTCTAGTGCACGACGTGCTTCAGCCTTGATCTCGCCCTTGCCATCAATTGGATTTCCAAGTGCGTCAACAACG
>RFSC01000027.1 GCA_009924185.1 Actinomycetota bacterium | reverse complement strand
ATGTCATCGCCTTGCAAGAGGTTGATGTGCAACAAATTAGATCGGGACATGGCAATCAAGTAAAAGAGGTTGCTGATTTAATCGGCGCAAGGTACTGGGCTTTTGCACCTGCTATGTATGGAACCCCGGGAGAAAAATGGCATGGGGTAAAAGATGAAATTGTTTTTGATAATCAATCATCACTGCCAAATGACGCGATGTATGGCATTGGTATAGTCTCAAAAGTTCCGGTCAAACGATGGCATCGAATTAATTTGGGTAAAGCACCGCTTGGCATGCCTTTGCTAGTTGCAGGAGAAAAGCGTCCCAACTTGATTTATGTTTCAGATGAACCAAGATCGGCTCTAGTAGCTGAGTTAGAAAATGGCGTATCTGTAACCACTACTCATCTCTCTTTTGTTCCCATCAAAAATGCCATGCAGCTGCGCAAGATAAGTAAATGGGTAGAACAACTTCCGGGTCTGCACATCATGACTGGAGATTTCAATCTGCCATGGGGCTTAGGACCAAAGATCTCTGGATGGCATGATTTAGCGGTTGGGCCCACATATCCATCATGGAAACCTTCAATTGAGTTTGATTACATAATGAGCAAAGAGTTAACCCCAAAAAATGTAAAGGCACAGATTCATGAGCATTATGGAATCAGCGATCACAGAGCAATCTCTGTTACCTTGCTTTAAGCCACATCAACCTTTCGACTCAAACTCTCTTTATGGGTATTGAAGATACTCAGCAGCTCATTGCGTTTGGTATCTGGCATTGTGAAACCTGCTGCGTAGGCAGACCAAGCCTTTAATTGATTGAGATTGGTGCAGCCATGAAGCCTAGAAATCAGCGATTCCCAATCACTTTTAGTAAGTGGCTTACGTGAGTTGGTGCGTTGTACTTTTGACATCTCTTCCCGACTAGGACGCTTGCCTTTGGTAGCAAAACCTAAATTGGCCAAACATCTTCCAATACTTGAAGTCTCGCAGTTCTCGCTGGCGTTGGAGCGATTAACTGGAGAGCTGCCTTCAATCTCGGTAGCAAAACCAGTAGATTGAGGACGAACATCTTCGGAGTTGGTGTATGCCTCGGTACGACAGATCCACTCGATTCTGCCATCGGGACGCTCTGTGCGTTGTAGATCTGTGAGCAATCTTCCTTGCGGATACTTTTGCCAAAATGCCCGGATACGGTTCTCGACAGGTTCGTAATCATTTAAGTTGAAGTAGCTCATTACTGACCCACCGCCATCTGAAGCTCCTCTGCCATTACAGAGGTAGGTGTTAATGTGCCAGCACGAAACGCCTCGGTCAAAACCTCGCGACCACCATTTAGAAAACGGGTCGCGATATATGCATCACGGGAGTTGAAGGTGATGAAATCCAATACCTCTCCGGTGCGCTTGTAGATCGCCTTTCCTTCCACATTGGTGACGGAGTCCATGACATGTTTGCGGAAGGATTCGCGAACCGATTCGACAATCTCATACTCGTAATTACTTTTTACCCATTCGGTAAAAGCTTTTTCATTTAGAACCTCGGGGGTATTGCGGGGTTGAATCAAAGAGACCTTTGCAATCTCCTCGCCCTCAAGGGCAGCCTTGGCTGAGTCCGCGCCAACCTCTTCGAGAGCAGCAGCAAACTCACGCCTTAAACGATCCTTGGCTTCCTTTGCGGCATCGGCAATTAAGGTAATTGCCGAGAGTTGAAATGCGAGCTCTCGTAGATTCATATGGACCCTCCTGCTGGTTTCTTGATGCAGGTGAGTACACATCCGACCACTGACAAAACCGCTTTTTATGCGGCAAAACGGCGTGTCTGAAGGGTTTAGCCCTCTTGGTTCGCCTTTTTGGCCTTGGAGGTCAAGCGAGAGCGCTCATTTTGATCCAAAACAACTTTGCGGATGCGCACGTTAACTGGTGTTACCTCAACGCACTCATCCTCGCGGCAGTACTCCAAAGCTTGTTCCAAGTTAAGAATCTTTGGTGGAATCAAACGCTCATTTTCATCTGATCCTGAAGCACGCATATTGGTGAGTTTCTTTTCGCGGACGATATTCACATCCATATCCTCTGGACGAGAGTTCTCGCCAATCACCATGCCTTCGTAAACATCCGCGCCAACTTCAGCGAAGATTGTGCCACGCTCTTGCAATCCAAAGATGGCATAGGAGGTTGCGGTACCAGCGCGATCTGAAACTAGTGAACCGGTATTGCGAGTACGAAGTTCACCATTCCAAGCTTCATAGCCATCAAAGACGTGGTGCAAAAGACCGGTACCACGGGTTTCAGTTAGGAACTCAGTGCGGAAACCAATTAATCCACGTGATGGAACTTTGAAATCCATTCTGATCCAACCGGTGCCGTGATTAACCATCTGCTCCATGCGACCTTTACGTAAAGCCATGAGCTGTGTGATTACACCTAAGTAATCCTCTGGTGCATCAATTGTTAGTCGCTCCATCGGTTCGTGAAGTTTTCCATCAATCATTTTGGTAACAACCTGTGGCTTACCAACTGTTAACTCAAAACCTTCACGGCGCATCATTTCAACTAGTACTGCGAGTTGTAGTTCGCCACGACCCTGCACCTCCCAGGTATCTGGGCGATCTGTATTCATGATGCGAAGCGAAACGTTACCGACCAGCTCTGAATCCAAACGGTTCTTAACCAGACGTGCGGTTAACTTCTTGCCAATACGTCCCGCAAGCGGAGAGGTATTGATACCGATAGTCATCGAGATACTTGGCTCATCAACAGTGATAAGTGGCAGCGGGTGTGGATTTTCTGCATCAGCCAGAGTTTCACCCAGTGTGATGGTTTCGATACCGGCCACGGCGATGATGTCTCCAGGACCTGCTTCGGTAGCAGGAACACGCTCGAGACCTTCAGTCATCATGAGCTCTGAGATCTTTACCTTTTCTTGGCTGCCATCTGTCTTGATCCAAGAAACCATCTGACCTTTTTTGATTACACCTTCATGAACGCGGCATAGCGCCAAGCGTCCAAGGTATGGAGATGAATCCAGGTTGGTGACATGGGCTTGAAGTGGCGCGCCTTCATGATATTTGGGTGCGGGAATAGTTTTGAAAATAACATCAAATAGCACATCAAGATTTTCCGCATCTGGCATGCCGCCATCTGTCGGACGATTCAACGAAGCGCGTCCAGCTTTGGCAGAGGTGTAAACAATTGGAAAATCAATCTGATCTTCAGTGGCATCAAGATCTAAGAACAATCCATATGCCTCATCTACTACTGCTGCGATACGAGCATCGGGGCGATCAACTTTGTTAATGATCAAAATAACTGGAAGATTTTTTTGCAATGCTTTGCGAAGTACGAAGCGGGTTTGAGGCAGTGGACCTTCTGAAGCATCAACTAGAAGTGCAACGCCATCAACCATCTCAAGTCCGCGCTCTACCTCACCACCGAAATCAGCGTGGCCTGGAGTATCGATGATGTTGACGATGGTGTTGCCACGTTTTACCGCAGTGTTCTTAGCAAGAATGGTGATGCCCTTTTCACGCTCTAAATCCATTGAATCCATAACGCGATCTTGGGACTCTGACTGATCCTTGTGTGCGGCGAAAGCACCTGATTGCCACAACATGGCATCAACCAAAGTGGTTTTGCCGTGGTCAACGTGGGCAATGATTGCGATATTACGTAGCTCTTCGCGGCTTTTCAGCGCTAAGCCTTCTAAATGAGGTGATTTAGACATTGAATCTGAACTCCACTACATCTCCGTCACGCATTATGTACTCCTTGCCTTCCATTCTGACCTTTCCTTTTGCTCTGGCTTCATTCATCGAGCCCGCAGCAACGAGATCATCAAATGAAATAACTTCGGCTTTGATAAAGCCTTTTTGGAAATCTGTATGAATTACCCCGGCCGCCTCCGGTGCGGTGTCACCTTTGTGAATCGTCCAGGCGCGGGCCTCCTTAGGTCCGGCGGTTAGATAGGTCTGCAATCCCAACGTTGCAAAACCAACACGGGCCAAAGTTGCTAGACCTGGCTCCTCTAAACCAATTGATTTGAGAAGTTCTAGAGCCTCAACATCATCTAACTCGGAGAGCTCTGCCTCAGTTTTGGCATCGAGAAGTATTGCCTCTGCTGGTGCCACTAAATCTGACAACTTCTTGCGCAAACTTGGATCTGCTAACTCTGCAGCATCGACGTTGAAAACATAAAGGAAAGGTTTGGCTGTAAGTAGACCAAGCTCTTTGATTAAGGAGAGATCGACACCAGATTGTGAAAGCAACTTGCCGTCGGCGATTACCTTTTCGGCGGCCTTAACCGCATCCAAAACGGCAGCGCGCTCTTTGTTTTGTCTGGCCTCTTTTTCAATTCTGGGAATTGCTTTTTCGATGGTTTGTAGATCTGCGAGTTGTAACTCTGTATTAATGGTTTCGATATCACTAGCAGGATCGACGCGACCATCGACATGAACTACATCGCCATCACTAAAAACTCGAATTACCTGGCAGATAGCATCGCTTTCGCGGATATTGGCGAGGAACTTGTTGCCTAGTCCGGCACCCTCCGATGCCCCCTTTACGATTCCGGCGATATCTACAAAAGAAACCGCGGCAGGGATGACTTTCTCCGAACTAAAGATTTTGGCCAGCACATCCAGACGGGAATCAGGTACACCTACAACTCCGACGTTGGGCTCAATGGTGGCAAACGGGTAGTTGGCCGCTAGAACATTGTTCTTGGTCAGAGCGTTAAAGAGGGTCGATTTTCCGACATTCGGTA
The DNA here is from genome assembly GCA_009924185.1 of Actinomycetota bacterium. Taxonomy (GTDB): domain Bacteria; phylum Actinomycetota; class Actinomycetes; order Nanopelagicales; family Nanopelagicaceae; genus MAG-120802. Next base: position 3,893 of record RFSC01000027.1, on the reverse strand, counting down.
GACCGACGATTCCAATAGAGAGGCTCACAAGGGGTAGAGCCTAACCCTGATTGTCAGTGCTTACTGCCACGATAAGGGCATGAACGGTGCGTTGTATCTCATCATTGGGCTATTAATCGGATTAGCGGTAGGTCTGGTTATTGGAGCTATTCGACTCAACAGCGAAAAGGGCAAGGTTGCTCTGCTCAACTCCCAAATCGATGTGATGCGCGAGGAAGAAAACCGACTCACCACCCTCAACGAGCAGCTCCGCGCCGTTACTACCGGAATGGCGCAATTAACTACGCAAGCCCAAGAGGCTGAGCTAAAGCGAACCCGTGCTGAATCTGAGATGCGCACTCAAATTGAAAACATGAAGTTGGGCAATGAAACATTGCTACGCGAAACCACAAAGCTGGCTGGAGCGCTCTCTAACTCTCAAACCCGCGGCAAATATGGTGAGGCACAGCTAGAAACCCTTTTGGAAAACGCCGGCTTGATTGAGAATGTACATTTCTTCAAACAGGATTACCGCACTACAGGCACCGATATCTCAAAGCCCGATATCAAGATTGCCGTTCCTGGTGGCAGCGAAATCTTTATCGACTCCAAATTTCCCTTTGATCGCTTCCTCGAAGCGGTAGTAGAAAAAGATCCTACAGAGCGCACTAGATTGATGCAGGCACATGCCAAAGATTTGATGGGACATGTAAATGCACTAGCAAAACGTGGTTATCAAGAGACCGGCAACTCCCCTGATTATGTTGTGCTCTTTGCCCCCTTTGAATCAATCTTGAGTGAAGCCCTCGATGTCGAGCCCCAATTACTGCACAGAGCCTTTGAAAAGAATGTAACTATCGCTACCCCAACCACAATGATGGCTCTCTTGCGCACCGTTGCATATGTCTTTGGTCGCTCTGAGTTAGCCCGCAACGCGCAAGAGATTCAAGATCTTGCCGGCGAGCTTTTGAAGCGTATCGGCAAAGTCCACAGCAAAATTGAAACCCTTGGTGATCGCATCAAATCAACAGAACGAGCCTTTAATGATCTAATCAAGAGCGCAGAGGAAAATGTAATAAAGCCGGCGCGCAAAATGGTAAAACTTGGTGCACCATCCTCCAGCAAATTAAAGGCGTTAGAAGAGGTAGATGATGAAGTACGCCAGATATCTCCTAAGGAGATAACCGCACCAGATTTATTTGATGGTGATGATGATTTAGATGAAGGAGATTCTGATGAGCGGTCCAATTAAAGGTGCCGGCTTAACCAAGCCGGGCGTGGTGATTTTGCAGTTTATTTTTATTGCCTTTATCGCAATGATTGAGATCTTCTTCCGTTCCAATGTTGGTTTTGTAACCGGCTTTGCGATCTGGGCCTGCTATTACGGAGGCTTGGTTTATGGTCGGCCCGGTACAACCTATGTCGCAGTTGTAAATCCACCTATTGCTTTTGGATTAGCTGCGATTCTCTTACTTCCAACAGTAGGAGGTCTCTCTTTGAGTCCATCCAGACTTGGGGTAGATCTTGTATCGGGATTAGCGAGCGTCGCACCATTTTTAATCTCTGGAGCGGCCTACGGGTGGTGGCGCTACTTTCAGGAAAACAAGGGCTTACTTGCCCGCAGCGCGTAGATCCTTACGAAGTTCAGGTGGGATTGCGAAAAGCAGATGCTCCTCTGATGCGGTGATTGTTTCTACATCATCAAAACCACGACGGGCCAACTCCGCCAATAAATCCTTAACCAAAATCTCTGGCACTGAAGCACCGCTTGAAACTCCGATGGTCTCTACCCCATCAAACCATTCATCCTTAACCTCGCTGGCGTAATCAATCAAGTAACCAGATTTTGCACCATACTCCAAAGCCACCTCGACTAAGCGAACTGAGTTAGAGGAGTTACGAGATCCCACCACCAAAATTAAATCTGCTTGTGGTGCAATCTGCTTGATGGCAACCTGACGGTTTTGAGTGGCATAACAAATGTCATCTGATGGCGGATCTTGCAACTGCGGAAAACGCTCTTTGAGAATGCCAACGGTTTCTAATGTTTCATCAACACTTAAGGTGGTTTGGGATAACCATGCCACTGGACGGTTTGGATCAATCTCAACCTCGCGCGCGCCATCAAGGCCATCAATCAACTTCACATGATCCGGTGCTTCACCGGCTGTGCCCTCGACCTCTTCATGTCCTTCATGACCAATCAACAAAATCTGCATGTCGTCAGCGGCAAATCTCTTGGCCTCTTGATGAACTTTAGTAACCAAAGGACATGTGGCATCGATGGTCTTTAGATTGCGGGCTGCGGCCTCTTGATGAACCTTTGGGGAAACACCGTGAGCTGAAAAGATCACGATGGCACCCTCCGGCACCTGATCGGTCTCATCTACAAATATCGCGCCCTTTTTCTCCAATGAGGAGACAACATGGATGTTGTGAACGATCTGCTTTCGAACATAGACCGGGGCTCCATATAAATCCAGCGCTTTCTCAACGGTTATCACCGCTCTATCAACACCGGCGCAGTATCCGCGCGGCGCTGCCAAAAGCACTCGTTTAGCCATAACCGCATCCTATTAGCATTGCGCCGTGCTCGAAACTTCAAGCGATAAGCCGGTGCCAGTGAGAGTTGTCTCAGAGGCCATCAGCGAGTACATAAATCGTTTGGGGCAAATCTGGGTCGAAGGTGAAATCGCACAGTTAAATGATCGAGCTGGCTCTGGCATGGTTTACATGCGGCTACGCGATCCCAGTGTTGATATGTATCTCGAGGTCACCTGCCCACGTGGGGTTTTCAAAGCAATCTCACCATTATCTGAAAATGCCCGCGTTGTTATTCACTCCAAAGTTAATTTTTATACCCCAACCGGCAAGCTCTCACTCAACGCTAAAGAGATAAGGCAGGTTGGTGTTGGGGAACTTCTAGCCCGTCTTGAAGCGCTCAAAAAAGTTCTAGCCGCTGAAGGATTATTCGCAGATGAAAGAAAAAAGCCACTGCCATTTCTTCCGAACAAAATTGGTCTGATCTGCGGTCGCGCTAGCGCTGCTGAAAAAGATGTTAAGGAAAATGCTAGACGTCGTTGGCCATCTGTTCGATTTGAAACTAGAGAGGTAGCGGTACAAGGCGCAGATGCGGTAATTCAAGTTTCCAATGCCTTGCGGGAGTTGGATGCAGATCCAGAGGTTGATGTCATCATCATTACAAGAGGTGGCGGCTCTTTTGAAGATCTGCTCCCATTTTCAGATGAGGGTCTAGTCCGTTTAGCCGCCTCTTGCACCAAGCCAATTGTTAGCGCCATTGGCCATGAACAGGACACCCCACTTTTGGATTTGGTTGCCGATCTTCGCGCTTCAACCCCAACCGATGCAGCAAAACGAGTAGTTCCAGATTTTCAAGAAGAGCAAACAAAAATAAAAAGCCTGCGGGATCGTGCAGACCGAAAGATAAATGATTTAGTGGTTCTAGAGATGACCAAGATAGTCAATTTGATTCAACGACCTGTCATGAAAGATCCGATTGTCATGGTCACAACCCGTGAAGAAATCATAAAAGGCTTAAAGGCACGCTCTCATATGAGCATGCACTCCCGACTGGTTAGGGCCTATGACGAGGTTTCTCATATCGCAGCGCGGGTGCGCACCCTCTCCCCGCAGGCCACATTGGATCGCGGCTATGCGGTGGTTCAAAAACCAGGTGGCTCGATTGTCACTGACCCAGCTGCGCTGACCGCTGGCGAGGAGATTCGAATTAGATTGGCAAAAGGTGTGGCGGTTGCGACAGCTTCCGGCCCAGGTTCAGAAAAGAAAAGCGAGTAGATTACGAATATGGCCTCCAGCAATAAAGAAAATCTAAGTTATGAAGCAGCTCGTGATGAGCTCGCCAAAGTTGTTGCTGCGCTGGAAGCAGGTGGCGC
>RFSC01000026.1 GCA_009924185.1 Actinomycetota bacterium | reverse complement strand
AGATGCAAAATCTATTGGAATACCCACAAAGAGCTGGTTGCGTATCGCCAAAGCACCATTTCGCATTTTTGCTGTGCAGCGCCTATTTCACTCAGTTGAGATGGCAATCATCATCACGATTTTTAACGGTAATGAAAATCTACTTAATTGGGGTATTTATTTGGCGGTATTTGTAACAGCTGGCCATCTAATCTCAATTCTGGGATCTAGAAAGTTAGACAGGGGTTAAGCGATGCTCTTTATCTGTCGTGAAATGATCGCTGGCTTCAGGCACTTGTTTCCAAAAGGAAGATTTAGATTTGTCTTAATCTTTTTATCTTTAATCGCTGCGACAATTTCAGTTTCAGAGCTATTGGTTATGAAGTTTTTTGCCACTCTGGTTCTACATGAGGGAGATTTTGACTCCAAGGCCCTGACCCTTGCAGTGATTGGCTTTTTTGCGTTCTTCATGGTGACCCGGGTAAGTCAGTATTACCAGAGAAATTATCGGGTTAAAGCCTTTGCTCGATCCTTCCGCGCAGCAAAGAAGGATCGCACTATGAAAGAGGAAAATCGAGAGTGGGCCATGGCCTTTGAGCTGACCAATATCCTCAGCCTCGGCACTCAATTAGTCGCAATCCTGCTTTTCTTCCTTTTTCTAAACCCCTTGTTTGCAATCGTAAACACCGTTGTTTTGCTGCTGGTTTTGCAGGTAGTGGGAAATCTCTTCCGCAAACAAATCGCGATTCAAGCTGAATTAACCGCTATGGGAGGGAAGAAAAAGGTTAAGCCAGATAAGCGTTATGCGGTGAGGATTAAGGCCGCCGAGACTGGAGCGTTAAGTTCTGGCGCTGGTACCTTGTTTTTGTTGGGACTACTGCTGTTCTTGAGTATCGATGGTCAAATTACTCCAGCTAACACCTTGGTGATTTTCCTCGGCGCTAGATTGCAGAACTCAGTTATCTCCAACGCCTCCAGATCTTTGATGCGTTATGCCAAATCAAACTCCAGAACTGTTGTTGATGATGACATCGAATGAGCTTAAGTTAACAATCGGCTATTCAACATTGGCTCAAAGAGCAAAGAATATTAAGTTCCCTCAGGAAAGAGCCGATAGAGAAATCATAGTTATTGTCCAATCTCCTAATGGATCAGAAGTTTCTCTAGATATGGAAGACGAGCAGTTGATTCATCTAAAAAGTCGCGGAGTTGCAAAGAGTAGAAATGCAGCGCTACGAAATGCCTCTGGTAAGTACCTTTTATTTGGCGATGATGATGTCACCTTTAACGAAGTTGGAATTCAGGAGATGATCCATTACTTTGAAACCCATCCTGATTGCGCAATAGTTATGGCACAAGCTTCAGATGAAACGGGTATTTTGCGAAAAAATTATCCAAAACGAGGGCTGAAATTAACCCACTTTAACTCTGCAAAAGCCGCCACCTACGAAATGATGGTTCGAGTGGATGCCATACGTGACAAGGGAGTTAAGTTTGATGAGAATTTTGGTGCCGGCGTCGAAAATTATTTAGGCGACGAGTACATATTTATCACCGATGCGTTAAAGCAAGGTTTGAGAGGGGTATTTCTACCCGTGACAGTAGCTGTTCATCCTAAGGACAGCTCGGGTAGTGGATGGGGCAGCCAGCGTGACTTGAGCGCTCGAGCCGCGGTTTTCACCAGGGTATTCGGCGCAGCCGCACCGATTGCTCGGGCTCTGTTTCTGCTCAAATCAAGAAATGGCAGGGTTGGATTCATTAACGCCGCCCGTTTCATAATCGGACGATGAAGATATTTGCCCATCGTGGCTTTAGTCATCGATACCCCGAGGCAACCCGACTGGCTTACGAAAAAGCTATTGAAGCTGGAGTAAATGGTTTTGAATGTGATGTCAGATTAACCAAAGATAAAGAGATAGTTTGTTTTCACGATCGCACTCTGCGCAGAATTACAGGTAAGAAAAAAGCTCTATCACGAACAACTTTTAAGGAGTTACAGGCTGCTGCGTCAGCAATAACATTGAATGAGTTATTGGATTTGGCATTAACCAACAAAATCGATCTCTTGATTGAGACCAAACATCCTGTTCTCTCGGGTGCAGCAATTGAAAAAGCGGTAGTGAGATTACTAAACAGCAGAGGGCAAGAGATTTCTGAAGCAAATATCGAGGTTCGCCTTATGTCTTTTTCTTACTGGGCGGTGCTAAGAATGAAAAAAAGTGCTTACCCGGTAATGAAGGTGGTCAAGTATCCTCTGGGTTTTTTTATCCGGCCGACAAAAGATCTTGCGATAGATATCCAACTCATCAGAAAACACCCTGGAGTTCTCAAGCGCATCGCTCCCAATCGAGCTTATCTTTGGACCGTTAATGACAAAGTGGATTTGAAGTGGCTCAGAAACCGAGCGGTTTTTGGAGTAATTACCGATCGCCCTAAAAGAGCGGTTCGTATCTTGCTATCCTCACGCAATGGATGAACGGTTAACCCTCTCGGTTGATTGCGGGGGCTTGTTTTTAAAGAGCTGTGTGCTTGATGAATCCGGCACTATGCACTCAAAGCCAGGTCGAATCGAGACCCCTTATCCGCTATCTCCAGAGCGTTTTGTTAACACTATCGCTGAAATCGCTGCGGCTTTGCCCAAGGCTTATCGGGCCACCATTGGAATGCCCGGCATGATTCGAAATGGAGTTGTAGTTGCAACTCCCCATTACATAACGACCCGCGGTCCGCGCACCAGAATCGATCCAGAACTGCAAGAGCAGTGGAGTGATTTTGATATGCAAAAAGCAATCTCTGACAAATTAGCTATGCCGAGCTTGGTTTTAAATGATGCTGAGGTGCATGGTGCCGGAATCATCACCGGCTCTGGTTATGAAGTGGTCATAACTTTAGGCACCGGCTTAGGTTTTGCGATCTTTTACGGTGGAAAGTTAACGCCACATTTTGAGTTCTCTCATGCCACGGTACGTAGAGGAACCACCTATGACACCTGGATTGGTGAACCAGAGAGAAAGAGATTGGGAAATGTTTTCTGGTCTCGTCGAATTAGACAATTAGTTGAAGAGTTGCGTCCGGTGTTTAAATGGGATCGCTTGTATATCGGCGGTGGGAATGCGCGTTGCATCAGACCGATGGATCTAGAACGTATGGGTGATGATGTTGTGATTGTGCCAAACACTGCAGGTGTAGCAGGTGGCGTTCGGGCTTGGAACTTAGAACATTACTATCGCGCTTAAGCGCGTAGTGCTTTAGCGAAATCCAAGAAATCGCCAACAATAATGTCGATCTCTCTTTGGCCATGTGCCAAAGAAATCAACCATTGCTCATCTAATCCTGGAGGGGTCATTACATTTCTATTTAGTGACCAGAAGAAGGAGAGTTCAGCAATATCAAAATCGGTAGCCTTGTAATCTCGATAGTTACGAACTGGCTCTGGGGACCAAGTAATACAGCCCTTTACGCCAAAACCAACGGTATGTGCGGGAATCTCATACTCATTAATAATCTCTGAAATTCTAGTTAGGGCCTGGCGGTTTAAATCCTCACTGCGTTGTAGAGCCTCTGGGGTGCAGAGACGATCAACTGCGCGGATACCAGCCATCGCCAAGTAATGTCCGTTGAAGGTTCCAAGATGCGAATGTTGTCCATTCACAACGACCTCCATGTACTCCCGCTTTCCACCAAATGCAGCAACCGGAATTCCGCCACCAATTGATTTTGCAAGTGCAATTAGATCTGGCTTTACACCAAGTCTTTGTGCGGCACCTTGTGGACCTGCGGTTAATCCAGTCTTTACCTCATCAAATACCAAAAGTACACCGTACTGATCGCAGAGCTCACGAACTCTTTCGAGATAACCCATATCAGGCAAAACGATTCCAATATTTTCTAGTACCGGCTCCATAAACACGCAGGCTATTTTGTCTGCATGCGCCTGGAAAACTTTTTCGATGGCATCAGCATCGTTGTAAGGAACCACCCAAACATCACCAGGAACTGTGGCATTTAGTGGAACGGTGTTTGGAGAGTTTGGATCTCCTGCTTTATCCAATGGTGGTTTAGCGGAGACCATCAATGGGTCATATGAACCGTGGTACCCACCTTCGATTTTTACTACACCTAATTTTCCAGTTGCGGCCCGTGCTGTGCGCAGCGCATACATCGTGGCCTCAGTGCCGGAGTTGGCAAAGCGGACCATGTCCAAACCAAAACGACGGCACATAATCTCTGCGCCATCGCGGGTAATCGGTGATGGAGTAGCAAACAAAGTTCCAACATCTAGAGTGGCATGTGCCTCTTTAACAACCTCTTCATTGAGATGGCCAACTAGAAGTGCGCCAAATCCCATTGATAGATCAAGCATCTCTCGGCCATCAACATCCTTTAGCCAAGCACCTTTAGCGGCAACAATTGAGATTGGATATGGATCCCAGTGCTGGAAGCTGGAGGCAACACCAAGTGGGGTGACTTGAGAGGCGCGCTGATTTTCTATGCCGGACTGTGGTGCAAGCTTGTTGAATTTAGCCCGCTCAATTTCGAGTAACTCTTGGATGCGCGCTGGCGAAACCGGCTTAACACGGTCTGGAGTAGACCTATAGGTCTGCGAATGATTGGTTTTATTAAACATGGGAGTTTCGGGACTTCCCAAATACGGATCAGAAGATCCGATTTGTTGGTACCACACTCCTGTTCGTTTTTCTGGGCTTTGCCAGAATCTAACTTGCTAGGGGTGAGGTTACTCCTGGGTAGCAAAAGCCGTCAAGAGATAGGGGGTTTATGCGTGTTTACCGCATAAAAAGATTGCGTAGACGCCGGGTTGTGAAATACAAACCGGTCACAATCATCACACAGAAATACCCCAAATGAAGAAGTGTTCCGGAATCCCAGTACCCAAACCAAAGATCACGTACTAACTCAATTCCATGCCAAGAAGGAAATAGTTGAATTAAGAACTCTAACCAATCTGGATAAACAGAGATTGGATACAGAGAGCCAGAGAATAAAAACATCGGCAACAAAACAATGTTAATCATTCCCATTTGTTGGTAGGTCTTAAAGTAAGAGGTGATCGCCATTCCAAAAGAGGCGAAACCAAATGCAATAAATACCGCGGCCGGAATCGCCAGGATTGCAGAGACTCCCGGTACTAATCCCAAAGGCGCGGTTATTGCCAAGAATGCGATGGCGTAAGAAAGTCCACGTAACAACGCCCAAGTAATTTCACCAAGTGCGACATCAAGTGGCCCAAGAGGTGTGGCCAACATTCCTTTATACAACTTGCTCTCATTTAACTTGAAAAACACATTCCAAGTGGAGTCATATATCGCGCCATTCATAGCGCTGGTAGCCAGTAGGCCGGGGGCGATAAATACCGCGTAATCAACGGTGCCGCGACCGCTATCGACATCACCAATTAACTCACCCATGCCATAACCAAATGCCAGTAGATATAGAACCGGTTCGATAAAGCCGGTAACGATTGGAACCCAGGTTGAGGAGCGCAGCGCGATAAATGCGCGCTCTAGAATCGCGCGGGCGCGACCAGCATAAAGTTGGTGACCCCAACGATTTGCTCTGGCCTCTGCAATCTCAACCGCGCTCTTCACTTTGCCAACCTTTCGGCAAACTTCTTATTGGCTAACTTAAATCCGATGATCATCATGACAATCAAATAGCTGAAGTGCACTAACAACATGATGCCAGAAATGGAATAACCATAAGAAAAGTAGCGGCCTAATTCAGTAGCGTGCCAAAGCGGTGAGATCCAGCCAATTGGTTGCAAGAAGATAGGCATGGTGCTTAGAGGGAAAAAGGTTCCGGAGAATAAAAACATCGGCATGATAATCATGCGGTTGAGAACCGTCATGAAGTAATCCTCATTTTTTACGCTAGCGGTTACCCCCATGATCACTGCGGCGAAGGCACCAGCGGCAAATATCGTCACAGGAATTACATCCCAGGATTGTGAAACCGTTACAACTCCAAAGGCAATCAGCAAGGCCCAATAACAAACTACTGTGAAAACCACACGGGCAATTGCGCCAATAAAAACACCTAAGACAATTTGTCCTGGGTTAATCGGAGTGGAGTTAATTGCGTAGAACAGTTTGCGCCACTTGAAACCTTCCATGACTGGAAACATCGCCTCATCAAGCGCGCCGGTTAATGCAGCGCTGGCAAGAAGTGCAGGTGCAATAAAGGTTATGTACTCAACTCCACCGGTTCCAGAGGTGCCGGAGTTTTCATTAACTAGTACTCCAATACCGATACCAATGGCGACCAAATAAAAGAGCGGATTGCCAATCGCAACAATGGCGATAATGCCCTTCCATTTCATCATCTGGGCGATTCGAGCTTCAGCGACATATGCCGCACCACGGGCTCGAACCTTTGCTACATCAATACCTGAATTCATTCGATCAGAGATCTTCCAGTTAAACGTAGGAACACATCTTCAAGGGAGCTGCGACGAACTAGTGAAGTTGTCGGATGAAGTTTCTTGGCGGTAATCGCCTCTAATAAAGCCTCGCCATCTTCAACATACATCAAGATGCGATCTGGCAACTCCTCAATTCGAGAGCACATCTCACGCAAAATTGGTGCTACCTCTTTATTGCGATCAGAACCAAAGCGAACCTCAAGCACCTCTTTTGTGGAGTACTGCTTGATTAACTCGAGTGGCGAACCTTCCGCCATGATTTTGCCTTTATCCATAACAACAAGTCGGTCGCAGAGTTGTTCTGCTTCATCCATAAAGTGAGTAGTAATCACCAAAGTGACACCGGTTTCCTTTAGGCGGAATAGACGATCCCACAAAATATGGCGCGCCTGCGGATCCAAACCAGTAGTTGGTTCATCTAGCATCAAAATATCGGGCTCACTTACTAAAGCACGGGCAATTGTCAGACGACGTTTCATGCCGCCGCTAAGCGCCTCTACTTTCGCATCACGTTTGTCCTGCAACTGTGCAAAATCCAACAACTCTTCAATCTTGTTGCGGATGAATTTTTTGCTTAATCCAAAGTAACGGCCATAGATAAAAAGATTTTCCGAAACTGTAAGTTCGCCATCTAGGTTGTCTTGTTGTGGAACAACACCGAGGTGGGCGCGAATCTGTGGTCCATGTTCTTCTGGGTCACGACCGAGGATTGAGATAGTTCCAGAGCTGCGCTGCGAGGTAGCGGCGATGATGCGCATCGTGGTGGATTTGCCGGCCCCGTTGGGTCCCAGCAGACCAAAGGATTCACCCTTGGCTACATCAAAATCAATGGCATCGACTGCGGTGAAATCCCCGTACTTTTTGGTCAATCCCCGCGCACTTATCAGCGATTCAGGCATTGTTTTATCTTATCGCCTCAGACAGGTCTATAGTTCCACTACGTGCGGTTACTTCATCAGCCAAATCACGATCTCACCTACGACGATGTTTTTATGATTCCGTCGCGCTCCAGTATTACGAGCCGTATGGATGTTGATTTATCAACCACCGATAACACCGGAGCAACAATTCCTCTAGTTGTGGCGAACATGACCGCAATCTCTGGACGTCGTATGGCAGAAACTGTTGCCAGACGCGGCGGTCTAACTGTGATTCCGCAGGATATTCCGCTACCGGTTGTTACCGAAGTTATTTCATGGATGAAAGCTCGTCATGTGCTTTTTGATACCCCAATTACTTTGGAGCCACATCAAACAGTTGCAGATGCTGCAGCGCTGATTCACAAACGCGCGCACGGTGCAATTGTGGTTGTAGAAAACAGCAAACCACTAGGCATAGTGATGGAAGAGGATTGGGAAGGTGTTGATCGCTTTACCCAAGTGCATCGCATAATGTCTAAAGATCTGATGGTAATTCCAAATACTGTTAACGCCCGAGAAGCTTTTGATTTACTGCATGAGAAAAATCGTCGTCTCGCACCAGTAGTTGATGGCTCTGGAAATCTAGTTGGCATTATTACTAAGACCGGTGCATTGCGGGCTACTTTGTACCAGCCTGCGCTGGATACAAATAACAAACTGCGGATTGCTGCAGCGGTTGGAGTTAATGGCGATGTTAAGGCTAAAGCCCAAGGGTTAATTGATGCCGGGGTAGATGTATTAGTTATTGATACTGCACATGGACATCAAGAAAAGATGATTGAAGTTCTCAAATTGATTCGCTCACTTGATCCCAAAGTTCCAATCGTGGCGGGCAATGTTGTGACAGCAGAAGGTGTAAGAGATTTAGTTGCAGCAGGTGCTGACATCATCAAAGTTGGAGTTGGACCTGGTGCGATGTGCACTACCCGCATGCAAACCGGTGTGGGACGCCCGCAATTCTCTGCGGTTTTGGAGTGCGCAGCAGAGGCAAAGAAATTAGGCAAACATGTCTGGGCTGACGGTGGAGTTCGTCATCCACGTGATGTTGCTTTGGCTTTGGCGGCAGGCGCATCAGCAGTGATGATTGGATCTTGGTTTGCTGGCACCTATGAATCACCTAGTGATTTAAGGGTTGATTCCAACGGCCGTCTATACAAAGAATCTTTTGGCATGGCATCAGCGCGTGCAGTTGCCGCCCGCACCTCAAGTGAAGATGCATTTGATCGGGCCCGCAAAGCGATTTATGAGGAAGGAATCTCTACCTCACGTATGTACTTAGATCCGGTACGTCCTGGCGTAGAGGATTTGATTGATGAAATCATCGCTGGAGTTAGATCCTCCTGTACTTACGCTGGCGCAAAATCACTTACTGAGTTTGCAGAG
>RFSC01000025.1 GCA_009924185.1 Actinomycetota bacterium | reverse complement strand
TGCCTCACAGCAGACCTCATTCCAGTTGGCAATCAACCCAGCATTTGCAGCTCTACAAAATGTTGCAAGCGCTGCAGCTCTTGGCGTCTTGGCAACCCATGACCTAGAGCTACAAGCTGGCGGAGCAATCTTTGACAACACTAAGACTGATTATGCAGCCCGTGTTGCAGAAGAGCAGTTCATCTGGAGCTCAGCACTTTCCGGAAATACCGCAACAGCGGGACTACTTGGATATCTTGCTGCTGTTCCACGTGCAAAGGCTGACCCAGCTGCAGTAACAAAGATGCGTGCATTGACAGCGCATACCGGAAAGGTTGATATCCCAACCATTCTCTTTACCGGTACCGCTGATCCAATTACTACCGCTGGAAACCAGCAATCAGTAGTGGATGATTACGCGGCTTACTATGCAGAGAAATGGGCGGCAGCAAAACAAGAGAGAAGAAATGGCGGCACCTACAAGAAGCCAGCCAACAATCTCCTTGTACTTTGGAACTTCCCGCCAGATAAGTACACCAAGTTCACTGCAGCTGGAGCTCCAGATACCTCAGTACCTGCAGCGACCGGCACCAACCACTGCAACTTCACCGTAAAGCAGTATCTAGCGATAGCCGATCTACTCGCTTACGCTGCAGATAACGGTAAGAACATGTCAGGTGGCGCATTGCTAACCAAGCTACGTAAGGCTGGCGATATGACACTTGATCGTAAGTATGTTGCACCACGGTTGAAGTTCTACGGAGAATAATCTGTAGCGCTCAATTTATAAGCAGTAAAAGAACGGGCCTGGGCCATCCAGGCCCGTTCTTCTTTTGTTCATCTAAATGTTCTTTCTTTGATGGCGAAATTGAGTTACTTTGCAGGTATGGCTGATATCGCAGAACGCCGCGCTATCGCCAGATTGTCACATCGCTTTGGTTTTGGGCCAAAGCCAGGAGAGTTCAAAACTTTAGTGGACTCTGGATTTAGTAATGCTGCAAGCAAATTACTGACCGCGCCAACCACAGATGCTTTTGCTGATAACCAGCCCCTTCCAAATGTTAAGGACCAGGGTCCTCGTCCTCGCCCAAACACTCCACAGGTTGTTGCTTATGCAACTGAAAAGAGAGCGCAATTCACGGAGCTGCTTTTCTGGTGGCTAGATCGAATGGCTTTATCAGAACACCCTTTAAGAGAGCGAATGACCTGGTTTTGGCATGGACATTGGGCGACCTCATATCAAAAGGTTGATGATGCGCTGCCCATGTTTAGACAAAATCAAAGTTTAAGAAAACATGCTTTGGGCAACTTTGCGGAGATGTCTCGGGCAATGGTCAATGATGGCGCCTTGATCTTCTGGCTAGATGGTCAAACCAACACTGTAAAAGCGCCAAATGAGAATCTCTCCCGCGAATTGATGGAGCTGTTTGTTCTTGGAGTAAACCGTTACACAGAAAATGATGTCCGGGAAACTGCAAAAGCGCTAACCGGGTATCGAGTGAATAAGACCAGTGGTGATGTGACATTTATTCCTAAGCAGCATTACTCCATGCCCATAAGCTTTTTGGGCACCACTGGGGTTTTCGATGGAAACTCTTTAAGTGATTATTTAGTAGCGCGCAACGATTGTGCTTTGTTTATTACTGAGCGGCTCTGGTACCGCTTCATCTCTAGCTCGGAAGCGCTCTCTGATTTAAACCTAACCAAAGCTTTTGCGAATCGAGACATTGCATCTCTAGTTCGCGCTATCGGAACACATTCAGCGATGCGGGATGATAGATATGCGATGGTTAAACCTCCGTTAGATTGGTTTGTATCTGTCTCCCGTGCCTTTGGTATAAAACCATCTGCCTTTTCCAACACCGCAACAATTCGCAACAACTTAAATTTGCTGGGACAGGTTCCGTTTTTGCCGCCAAATGTCGGTGGTTGGCCAGCAGATCAAGCTTGGCTCTCCACTGCATCGGCACAGTTTCGAATCTCATTTGCAGAGCGTCTAGTCAAAGAGGCGGATTTATCTCCAATCGCGGATTTACCGGCGCGCAATCGAGTGGATGCGATGTTGGATTGGCTGGGAGTTCCAGCATGGAGCACTCGAACCGCATTGGCGTTACGTGGAGCGCAAAGAGATCCCGCCCGTTTGGCTTTGTTGGCAATTTGCTCGCCAGAGTATGTAGTGAGCGCATAGGGAGGAGGAAGATATGGACACAATTACCCGGCGCCAATTTCTAAAAGCTACCGGAGCAGGTGCCTTAGGCGCAGCTGCTACCTCATTAACCTTTGAAGATATTGCAGAGGCAGCGATATCTAGACCTCTACCTCTTGGAACACCAATCTTGGTAGTTGTAACTCTTTATGGCGGCAATGATGGATTAAATACCGTGGTTCCAGTTACTGATCCGATTTACCAATCATTGCGACCTGGCATCGCGTACAAAGAAAGCGATGTATTGCCACTTAGAGAAAATCTTTATCTCAATGGATCTATGACCGGAATGCATGCACTTTGGAATAAAAATCAGGTAGCAATTGTCAGAGGTGTCGGTTATCCAAACTCGGATAGATCACATTTTTCATCGATGGCGATCTGGCAGTCCGCGATATTAGGTGCGGCAAAAACTGGTTGGTTGGGAAGATGGGTAGAGACTCAAGCTGAGGATCCGATGTTGGCGATTGGTTTGGGTTCAGTTTTGCCTCCACTGCTGGCAGGTGAGAAACGATCTGGCTCGGTACTGCCTCTTGGTGGACTAAAACTGCCAACTGGTTCTTTAGCAAGTGATTGCATGAAACTTTCCATTGCAAATCGAAATGACAATCTTCTGCAAGCAACAGCTGCACGAAGTATGAGAAATTTATTTACCGTTTCCTCAGATATAACTCCGATTTTGAAAGCACCTGCTCCAGCCGCCTCTGACTTGCCAACTGCGGTAGGTGGAAATGCTGGCGGCGAAAGCAATTTAACCCAGCAGTTAGATGTCGTTGCAAAGTTAGTAGCAGCTGGAGCCCCAACACGGGTTTGGTCTGTATCCCTTGGTGGATTTGATACCCACGCTGATGAAAAAGGTGCGCAAGCAATCTTGTTAGGTGTCGTCTCTGAGGGAATCTCAAAGTTTATGTCGCAGATGCGCGCCACAAATCGCAGTAAAGATGTCGTGGTTTTGGTTTACAGCGAATTTGGACGCAGAGTTAGAGGGAATGCCTCTGATGGAACAGACATGGAACCTCTGGTCCAGTCTTTGTCATCGGTGAAAAGGTAAAGGGCGGCTTTTATGGTGAACAACCATCACTACGTGAGTTAAAGAATGATGATCTGGCGGTTACCTCAGATTTTCGGGATATCTACGCAACTATCTTGGAGAATGTTTTGGGCACCCAAGCTGAAAGGGTGCTGGGTAACTGGAAGGGTCGCACCCCGTTATTCAACTCATAAAGACAATCTGGCTAAGTTAAATCGGTAGCATGCGCAGGTGCGGATAGATTCAGTCAACGAAATGCGCCAACTAGGTGCAAAGCTAGCGGCCCATCTACAACCTGGCGATCTAGTTGTATTGCGAGGCAATTTAGGGGCTGGTAAAACCGCATTGACTCAGGGAATCGGAGAGTTTCTCGGAGTCTCAGATGTCACCTCTCCAACATTTGTCATTGCTCGTACCCACAAGGGGAAGACCCCGCTAATTCACGTTGATGCTTATCGATTAATTGATAGCGGCACCAACAACTTTGAGATTGATGATCTAGATCTAGATACTTCGCGAGCCAGCGCAATCACAGTTATTGAATGGGGTGAGGCGGTGGCGGCAAGACTTAACGAAGATTATCTGTTGATTGACATTAGTTTTGGCAGTAGCGATGATGAGAGAAATGTGGAGTTTATTGGCCATGGCCCCAGGTGGCAGGGGTTCTCACTTTGATTTCACTAGTTATTGATACCGCCACCGATCGCACCAGCGTGGCTCTATTTCATCGAAATGAACTTTTGTTTGATGGTTATCACGATGGTGCAACTGCACATGCTGAAGCTTTGCCAAAGATAGTTTCCGATGCTCTGGCGGTAGAGAAAAACATAAATCAGGTGGTTGTTGGAATGGGGCCTGGACCATTTACTGGATTAAGGGTTGGAATTGTTTTTGCCCAAAGCTTTGCGCAAGCTCGCAATATTGCCTGGCGGGGAGTCTGCTCACTAGATGGTTTTGATGTGGATGCTGATGAGTACATCGTTACCAGTGATGCGAGAAGGAAGGAGCTGTACTGGGCCAAATACTCTAAGGGAGAGAGAACCTATGGTCCCCAAGTATCAACTCCAGAGTATGTTTCAGAACTCCCAGAGAAAAAATTTGGTTTTGGGTTTGGTCCCACGATTTATCCATCTATGGCCTTGCTTCTTGCGAAATCTCAATCAACTTCAGTAACGCAACCGATTTATCTGCGTCGTCCTGATGCGGTTCCAACAAGTGAGCGCAAGTGATTAGCTATCGCGAAATGATCGCTCTTGATATTCCAGTATTGGCTGGATTAGAGAAAGAGATTTATCCAGAGAGTCCTTGGAGCGCTGCGCAGTTTCGAGAGGAGTTATCTGGAGTTCCAAAGACCCGTAAGTATCTAGTGGCTTTGGATAAACAGGAGATTGTCGGTTATGGGGGAGTTGCAATAGCTGGCGATGTAGCAGATATTCATACCCTTACCGTGGTCCCTAGCTATCGCAGAAAAGGGATTGCCACTCAGATACTCAAAGAGTTGGAGGGCTGGGCGCTTTCAAAGGGGTTCAAAGATTTTATGTTGGAGATGCGGGAAGGCAATCTTGAGGCCCAGCCGCTTTATGAAAAGTACGGCTATCAAGTTATTTCGAGGCGGGACAACTACTACGCACCTGGAATTCACGCCTTGATTATGCGTAAAGAGGTGAGAGATGTCTGAGCCATTGGTTCTTGGTATCGAAACCTCCTGTGATGAAACCGCGGTGGGAATTGTCAAAGGTCGAAAACTACTTGCCAATGTAATTGCTTCAAGTGTCGAGGAGCATGCCCGTTTTGGCGGAGTTGTACCAGAGGTGGCTTCCCGAGCTCATTTGGAGGCGATGCCGGCCACAATTCAACAAGCACTTGATATAAGCGGAGTTAAATTAAAAGATGTAGACGCAATCGCGGTTACCGCAGGGCCAGGATTAGTTGGTGCTTTACTAGTTGGAGTTTCCGCGGCAAATGGTTTAGCGCTGGCTTTAGAGAAACCACTTTATGGAGTTAATCATTTAGCCTCACATGTCGCGGTGGATTTATTGACACATGAAGAAGAGATTAGACCGACTATTGCACTTCTAGTCAGCGGTGGACACTCCTCAATTTTGCAGGTCAGCGACATAACAAGTGATATCAAATCATTAGGACAAAGTATTGATGATGCTGCAGGTGAGGCCTTTGACAAGATTGCACGTTTATTGCAATTAGGATTTCCAGGTGGTCCATTAATTGATAAGGAGGCCAAATCTGGCAAAGTTGACGCGATTAGCTTCCCCCGTGGTTTAACTAATGCTAAAGATTTAGCCGAGCATGAATTTGATTTTTCCTTCTCTGGATTGAAAACCGCGGTATCTCGTTATCTGCAAGCGACTCCAGAGTTTGTTCGCGCCGATGTCGCCGCTTCATTCCAAGAGGCAATCGTTGATGTGTTGTTGCAAAAATCCATTAAAGCCTGCCTACAAACCGGCATTGATTCGCTAGTAATTGCCGGAGGGGTCGCCGCTAACTCAAGATTGCGTACCGTTGCACAGCAGCGTTGCGCTAAAGCCGGCATTGAGTTGCGCACCCCGCCACCTGCGCTGTGCACCGACAACGGCGCTATGGTCGCTGCCCTTGGATCTTTAGCGGTCGCCGCTGGACGCCCCGCCTCCAGCCTTGGGCTAGAGGCCGCCTCCGCCATCAGCCCCAGCATCCCAATCTGGGCCTAGTCCTAGATTCGCTAGAAGCCTGGATTTGAGCGGGGGAATACTTACCCATAGGCTTGGCGTTAGCACTCGCCGGGTAAGAGTGATAAACAACCCGGACCCAAAAAACGTGTAAATCGATAAGAAGGAGCTAACGCGATGGCCATTGCCATTAAGCCACTTGAAGATCGCATCGTTATTACGATCAACGAAGCAGAAGAGAAGACCGCATCAGGTCTTGTTATTCCAGATACCGCAAAAGAGAAGCCACAGGAAGGCACCGTTGTTGCCGTAGGTCCAGGCCGCTTTGATGATGGAGTTCGCGTTCCAATGGATATCAAGGTTGGCGATGTTGTTCTTTACAGCAAGTACGGCGGAACTGAGATCAAGCATGGTGGCGCGGAGTATCTAGTGCTATCTGCTCGTGACATTCTTGCTGTTATCGAGAAGTAATTAGAGACGATAACCAAACATGGGTAAATCACTTCAATTCGATGAGAATGCTCGTCGCGGTATGGAGCGTGGAGTAAATATCCTCGCAGACACCGTAAAGGTAACGCTGGGCCCTAAGGGTCGCAATGTTGTTATTGGTAAATCCTTTGGTGCACCGCTCATCACTAATGATGGTGTAACTATCGCTAAAGAGATTGAACTATCTGATCCAGCAGAAAACATGGGCGCCCAACTTGTAAAGCAGGTTGCGGAAAAGACCAATGATGTCGCTGGTGATGGAACCACAACCGCAACAGTTTTGGCACAGGCCATGGTTAAGGAAGGCCTTCGTAACCTGGCTGCTGGTGCACAACCAATGGGAATCAAATCAGGAATCGAAGCTGCGGTTGAAGCGGTAACTGAAAAGCTGCGTGCTAACTCAACCAAGATTTCTGACAAGGCTCAGATCGCTGATGTTGCAACTATCTCGGCACAGGATCGTGGCATTGGTGATTTGATTGCTGAGGCCATGGACAAGGTTGGCAAAGATGGAGTCATCACTGTCGAAGAGTCTTCAACCACAGGTCTCGAACTCGAGTTCACTGAAGGAATGCAGTTTGATAAGGGCTACATATCTCCATACTTTGTTACTGATCAAGATCGCATGGAGGCAATCCTTGAGGATGCCTTTGTATTGATCTCTGCGGGCAAAATCTCAGCTCTAGCTGATTTATTGCCGATTTTGGAGCAGGTAGCCAAGGCTGGAAAGCCGCTATTGATTATCGCTGAAGATGTAGAGGGCGAAGCGCTTTCTACTTTGGTAGTTAACCGTATGCGTGGCGTATTCACATCAGCTGCTGTTAAGGCTCCTGGTTTTGGCGATCGCCGTAAAGCGATGTTGCAGGACATGGCGATTCTTACCGGCGGTCAGGTAATTTCTAGCGAGGTTGGTCTAAAGCTGGATCAAATCACACTAGATATGTTGGGCCGCGCCCGTCGCATCGTGATTACTAAGGATCACACAACAATTGTTGATGGTGCCGGCGATAAGAAAAATGTCGAAGGTCGTATCGGCGAACTACGTCGTGAGATCGAAGCAGCGGATTCAGATTGGGATCGCGAAAAACTACAAGAACGTTTGGCAAAACTTTCTGGTGGCGTCTGTGTAATTAAAGTTGGTGCCCATACTGAGGTTGAGTTGAAAGAGAAGAAGCATCGTCTTGAAGATGCAATCTCTGCAACCCGTGCTGCAGTAGAAGAGGGAATCGTTGTTGGTGGTGGAGCTGCATTAGTTCACGCTGCAACAGTTCTTGATGGCGATTTAGGTTATGAAGGAGATGCAGCGGTCGGTGTTCGCTTGGTAGCAAAGGCCTGCCAAGAGCCACTTCGTTGGATCGCCGAAAATGCTGGACATGAAGGTTATGTTGTAGTTTCAAAGGTGCGCACCTTGAAGCCAAATGAAGGTTTCAATGCAGCCAGCGATGAATACGGTGACTTGGTAAAGGCTGGTGTTATCGATCCAGTTAAGGTAACTCGTTCAGCGCTAGCTAATGCCGCCTCAATTGCAGCGATGTTTATTACAACTGAAGCTCTGGTATTTGAGACACCTGAGGCTAAGAAAGAGGAATCTGCTGGACATGGACATAGCCATGGTCCAGGAGGGCACTCTCACTAAGGCAAAATAAAGCGGTAAATCTAAAGGGCTCTGACATTTGTCAGGGCCCTTTCTGATTAGACTCTCAGCATGAACTCAGAAACAGTAAATGTCTCAACCACGGTCTGGCTCATCACCCTAGGAATCGTTGGCCTAGTGATCATCGCTGACTTGATCTGGGCCTGGTTCCGGCGCAACACGGTGACAACTATCCGGGAGGCGGCCACCTGGACCGTTATCTATGTTTCTGCCGCAATCGCCTTTGGGCTCTCGATGCGCAGCTGGGATGGCCCAACCGCCTCAGCAGAGTTCTTTGCCGGCTGGATTACCGAATACTCCTTATCTATCGACAATCTCTTTGTTTTCTTGATTATCTTGACCCGACTTCGTATCGAGCGGGAAAAAGAGCAGCTGGTATTGCTGCTGGGCATTTTGATGGCGCTGGTTATGCGTGGAATTTTTATTATCGTTGGCGCAGCCGTGGTCGAAAGATTTGTCGCAATCTTCTTCCTATTTGGCGCAATTCTCCTCTGGACCGCGTACAAGTTGATTACTGAGGATCCTGAAGAGGATGAGTGGCAGGAAAATCGAATCATTACCGCCTTACGTAAACGAGGTTACTCCACATTCACTATTGCATTGGTAGCACTTGGAACAACTGATTTGTTGTTTGCCCTTGATTCAATACCAGCAATCTTTGGCTTAACCCGTGATCCCTACATTGTCTTTATGGCAAATGCATTTGCTTTAATGGGACT
>RFSC01000024.1 GCA_009924185.1 Actinomycetota bacterium | reverse complement strand
ACCCAACGCAAGCGAGCTCCTGAAACTGCAATCATTGTGATAACGCAGGCAGAGATAATCAGAACGGTTCCTAAATCTGGTTGCAAAACAATCAATAAGACAGGTATCGCAGCAACCCCTAGTGCTTGCATTACCTGCTTGTCAGTTGGAGCATCATTGTTTGCAATACGTTCAGAGAGAATCAGCGCCATTCCAATAATTATTGAAATCTTTGCCAGTTCAGCAGGTTGAATTTGGAAACCGCCTGGAAAGGAAATCCAAGAACGGGCACCGTTAATGGTGGAACCCAAACCCGGTATCAAAACAACAATTAGCCCGAGCACGCCAAGTCCCCAGACAATTGGGGTGTAGGCCCTCAGCAATCGATAATCGATCAGGGTCGTTCCATATGCCAAGGCAATACCAATAATCACATTGATTAACTGGCGTTTCAGGTAATACTCGGGGTCCAGGTCATTGGATGCAAACCAATCTCTGGTAGCGGCATAAACCAGAATGATTCCCATCAACAAAAGAAATCCAACACAGAGATTTAGTACTCGATCAGATCCAGCCAGAAAGCCCAAACGGTCTTTGCTCCGGCGATTAAACTTCAGATTAGTTGCCATGTTTATGAAATCGATCCCTTAGAAGAGTCAATAAATGGCAATCGAGTAGGAACTCCATTGGGGAAAATTGCTTTCTTTCCATTGGTTCCAAAGATGTGTTCGTAAATCCTTCTTACTCCTACTCCGCTGGTGCTGCCACCAAACCCGCCCTGACTTACCATCATCACAACTACATATTGTGGAGCCTTGCTTGGGGCATATGAGGCAAACCACGCAGTGTCATCTTTTGCCGAACCATCAAGATTTCTACCAAATACCTGGCCAGTTCCAGTTTTGCCACTTACCTCTACTCCAAGGCCTGCAAAAGCACCAGTCGCAGTTCCTGAAGTGACCACAGCGCGTAGTGAGTTCTGCAAGAACTTCAAAGTTGATTTCTTAACTGGCAGCTCTCCAGAGTATTTGGTTTTAAAACTCTTAATGACCTTGCCATTGGGTTGCACGATTGCTTTAGCTACCTGCGGAACGACCATCTTTCCATCTGTTGCTAAGGCTCCGTACATGACCGCCATTTGAAGAGGTGTCATCAAAGTGTCGCCTTGTCCGATAGAAAAGTTCACCATATCTCCAGCGCGGACCTTGTCTCCATCAAGACAGTTTTCGCGAGCAATCTCAATTAGGTACGGGGTGCGCTGGGACTTTTTGGCACGCTTCTCATAGTTGCAGTAGAAATCTTGGTTTTGGTCATACCAGGAACGCTTCCAGTCACGGTTTGGTAAACGACCTGCAATCTCTGAGGGCAGATCAATACCGGTACGTTTTCCAACTCCGAAACCAGCTGCTGCTTTGAAGAAATAATCATTGGGATTAGCTTTTGGTTTTAAGCCACCATCACGCACCCATTCATCGTAGGCAATCTGATACCAAATAGAGTCGCAGGAAATCGCCATGGCTTTTGTCATATCAATCATTCCCGCGGCCTTACTCTCAAAGTTTTTGAAGGTACGGGTACCAATCTGGACAGTTGCCGGACAGTCATACTTCTTTTTCAAGCTATATCCAGCATCGACCGCTGCGGCTAAAGAAACTACCTTGAAAGTTGATGCCGGCGCAAAACCACCTTGAATAGCTCTAGATAATGCAGGCACTCCGGCTTGGACGCTGAAGAGCTCCTTTGCCTGTTTAACTGTGATGCCGTTTTCCCAAATATTTAAATCGTAATCAGGATAAGAAGCCATGGCCAAAATTCCGCCGGTCTTGGCATCCATAACTATTGCAGCTCCAGCATCTGCTCGATTGCCAAATCCCCTGGCGCGAAGTACTGAGCTCTTGAGCTCTTGCTCGACAGCTGCCTGAAGTTTTGCGTTGATATGAACAATTAAATGATTTCCAGCAATAGATGGAGTGTTGCGAGACTCTTGAGTAACTGATTCTTTTCGATCAACGATTACCGTTCTTACCCCAGCGCTACCTCTAAGCCATCTGTCATAAACAGACTCCAATCCGGCTTTTCCTTTGAACTCATTACGGTAGTAACGAATTCCCTTCTCATTATTCAAATCCGCTTCAGTTATCGGCCCGACGTAGCCCAAAACATGGGTGGCACGCTCTCCAGCAAGTGCTGGGTAATATCGAATAGATACAGGTTGAGCATTAATTCCCGGAAACAAATCTGACTGCTCCAAGATTGCCAATACCTGACTCTCGCTGGCCTCTTTTGTTACCGGAATAGGTTGATAGCGATTGCCATTCCAACATCCGGTCCTTTGATCCTTAGGCAGTTCGGGGCAAAGTCGAGTACGTACGTAAACATCTTGATAGTTCAATTTCAAAACATCAGATACGCGTTGTAGAACTGACTGACCTTTATCCTCTAATTTATCTAGGACAGAGCGATCCGCTGTAACCATAAGGCCTGCTTTGTTTGTTGCCAGAAGATTTCCCTCATTATCGACAATCAGACCTCGTAAGGCCGGCGTAACAATGTCACGACTTTGAATATCAAGTGCAGCTTGCTGATAGCGCGGAGCATCCGCAATCTGTAGATAGAAGAGTCGGCCAAACAAAGCCAGCATTAGAGAAACGACCAATATCTGAACTACAACCAAACTTAAAGCCGAACGATCTCTCATCTATCGACTCCTTGCCGTCAAAGTTGCTCGATAGAGCTTGATAGCTAAGGGTCCGTAAAGTGGAGATAGCAAGAGAGTCCACAATGAGTTTCCAAACAACTCTCGCAAAACATAGCCGGCCGAACCAACTTCTTGACCAAGAATTGCTCCAGAAATCAAAAACATAATTGATGCAGAAAAACTTCCAAAGACCGTAACTAAGCTAATCGTCACTGGACTCATGTCAGCATCCAGTGCGCTTCTTACATTGTTGGCAATTACGTAAGCAACGACTGTGTACACAAAGCTCCATAGCCCAAATGGCGCTTCCAAGGTTGGGGAAAAATCAGCAATGAAGCCGGCAATAAATCCACTAACAACCGCGGAGCTTCGTTCTTCTTGCATGACCCACACAATAAAAAAGGCGAGATATAGGGAAAAGCCACCAATAAAAAAGGAAATACGATTAATCAATGCTTCTTGCAATAGAAAAACTAGGGCGAATACCGCAACGATTCTGGGAACTCTGTTTAAAGTCATGCACTTACTCCGAAGGAGTTGGCTTTGGCGTCACAAATACCGTAACTGTTGGAGCAGGTTTAGGCGCCCGTGGCACTAAGGCATCTCCAGGATCTCCTGCGGTTGCATCCAAAACCACGCTGACAACCCCTAAGCCATCCAAGTCAACAAATCCTTCGACTCGACCCTCTTTAGTTAACTGACCAGCGGTGCTCTCTACAAATGAGACCCTTCCAACTGGCACTCCCGGCACAAAGGGACGATCGCCTGAGCTGCCACGCGATAGCAGTACATCTCCAACATTGATTTGCCCTGTTGCACTAAGCATTTGAATTGAAAAACGGTTGTCCCCGCCACCACTCAAGATTCCCATATCTTGCGTTCCGGCAACTCTTACGCCAACTCGGAATGACGGATCGCTCATCAGCAATACAACTGAGGAGTTTGCTGTAGTGGACTTAACGACGCCTACCAATCCGCTGGTCGCAATCACAGTCATATCTCTTTTTATTCCAGCCCGTGATCCTTGATCAATGACAATAGTTTCACCGAAGGTTGCGGTGCCGCCCCTAGTTATGACTCGAGCTGCAACGACTTTAAATCTTGCTGATCCCGCTAAATCAAGTGTGCCTTTTAATTGCTTAAGTTCGCCGACCACATTTTCGTTGAGGATTAGTTGGCTCTTTAGCTTTTCATTCTCTTCTTTGAGAGCATCGATTTTGGATTGAGTTCTACCTAGATTTGAAACATCTTCAAAGAGGTTACCCAACGGAGATATAACAGCGCTGCCCGCCTTTTGAAATGGCGCCAAAATGGTTTGCGCCCCAGAACGAATTGAGCTGATGATGCTAACCCCACGCAGATCCAAAGTAATTAGAAATAAAGAGGTAACCAAAAGCGAAATCCAAAGAAGTCGCGTGCGATTTGAACCTCTAGCTGGCATGAGCTACCTAGCGTCGTGGTTCAGAGATTAAAACTTTTTCTAACGCTTCAAACTCTTCAACGCACTTACCTGAACCCTCCACAACCGCATTAAGTGGTCGCTCTGCAATGTGGATAGGCATATTGGTTTCATGGCGCAATCTTTCATCAAGACCCTTAAGTAGTGCGCCGCCTCCGGTAAGAACAATTCCACGATCCATAAGATCCGCAGCCAACTCTGGTGGAGTCTTATCAAGAGTGTTCTTCACCGCGTTAACAATGGCGTTGACCGGCTCCTCCAAAGCTTTTCTAATATCTTCAGATGAAACCACGATGGTCTTCGGTAATCCTGTTGCGAGATCGCGACCGCGAATCTCTGCATCTGGTTCATCACGAAGTGGATATGCCGAACCAATCGCCATCTTAATTTCTTCTGCGGTGCGCTCACCGAGCATAAGAGAGAACTCTTTCTTAACCCAGTTGATGATTGCTTGGTCTAATTCATCTCCACCAACTCGAATAGAAAGCGCAGAAACAATTCCACCAAGCGAGATAACAGCAACTTCAGTTGTACCGCCACCGATATCTACCACCATGTTTCCGGTTGGTTCGTGGATTGGTAAGCCTGCTCCGATTGCTGCTGCCATTGGCTCTTCAATAATGTAAACCTTGCGTGCACCCGCTTCGTAACCAGCATCTTTTACCGCTCTTTGCTCAACACCAGTAATTCCGGAAGGAACGCAGATAACAATGCGCGGCTTAGCAAGATAGGTACGTTTGTGTACCTGACGGATGAAGTACTTAATCATTAAAGCGGTTGTATCGAAGTCTGCAATAACGCCATCCTTAAGAGGTCGAATCGCGACGATACTTCCTGGGGTGCGACCAATCATTTTCTTCGCTTCGGTTCCTACAGCTAGAACTGCGCCCGTATCCTGATTTACCGCAACCACGCTTGGCTCATTGAGAACAATTCCTTTGCCACGAACGTAGACCAAGGTATTTGCAGTACCTAGATCAATCGCCATGTCGCGACCTAGAAAGGTCCAACGATTTATTTGATTTGCCATTGCGTTTGCTCCTTACAAGTTAGGGAAGAAAATCTTTATCTCTCGCTCAGCAGATTCTGGAGAATCAGATCCGTGCACGATGTTCTGAACAACTTTTGTGCCTTGATCTCTAGCTAGGTCGCCACGGATTGATCCTGGTGCAGCGGTAGTCGGGTCTGTAGTGCCGGCTAAAGATCTAAACCCTTCGATAACTCTCTCTCCCTCTGCAATCATCGCAACGATTGGACCAGAGAGCATGAACTCGACAAGCGGTTCATAAAATGGTTTTCCTTCATGTTCAGCGTAGTGCGCCGCTAATGTGCTGCGATCTGCTTGCAACATTCGCAATGCAGAAATCTTGTAACCCTTGCGCTCAACTCTCGAGATTACTTCGCCAACAAGACCGCGACGTACGCCATCAGGCTTAACCAGAATAAGGGTGCGCTGTGCAGAACTGCTGGTTGAGGAAGTCGAATTAGCCACGGGGGCAGTCTATTGCGTTTTCTCTCCTGCGTTAAATGCGGCCCGGGCGGCCTCACCCTTTTGCCCTATGACTATGGCAGCTACCCAGAGCCCCATGAACAAAGCGCCCAGGAAAAACATAGTGAAAACAAAAAACCCGTAGCCAATCAAGGCAAATTGAGTGATCCAACCAAGTACCCAACCGAATTTGGATTTCAAGGTACCAGAAGCGATTAAGGCGAAAAATGCAATGATGCCTGCAGACCAAAATGCGGCGGCGCCTAAATTAGCAGCGGTTAAATCCTTCGCCGCCAAAACAGCAAATCCAATTACAAACATCTCCATAATCAAAACACTGCGCGCCAACATTCTCATTTCTTTTTTTCCTTCAACCCTCTAATGATTCCTCGCGATTCTCCCGCAGTGACAACTGAACCTGCAATCAAAACCGCCGCATTCAAATCATTCACAGCGTTTTCTAATTTGGCTTGTTCGATAGCGGTCGAAATCGCATCGGTTAGAGATTCAATGGCCACTACTCGTGTTGATCCAAAGACCGTTTGTGCTCGGGAAAGTAGCTCTCCCAACTCTGCAGCTCGATGAGATGAGTTCCGAGAAACTATTACTTGAGAAACTACATCTTCCAACTCTTCAAATATTCCATCGACATCTTTGTCTCCCATAGGAGCAATAACGGCAATTATCGATTCGAAGTCAAACTCATCCTTAATTGTCTTTCGTAGAGAAGCTGCTCCATGAGGGTTATGCGCTGCATCGATTATCACCGTTGGATTACGCATAATAACTTCGCATCTTCCCGGAGAAGTGGCGTTTGCAAAAGCCTCACGAACCACAGTTTCATCCAACTTGCTTTCTCCCGCAAAAGCTTCAACTGCGGCTAACGCGGTAGCTGCATTTGAGGCCTGATGAGCTCCATGTAAAGGTAAGAACAAATCATCATAATCTCCATAAACGCCGGCTATTGAGATCAATTGACCGCCAACAGCCAGGGCGCGACTCTTTACTGAATACTCGATCCCTTCACGGAGCGGAGTCGCATCCACCTCGGCACATTTATGCATCAAAATCGGGGCAACTTCAGGCTCTTGCCTTGCCAAAACCGCAAAAGAGTTAGGTTTGATGATCCCTGATTTTGTTAAAGCAATCTTTTCTAGGGTATCCCCCAAGTACTCCATATGATCAAAACCAATTGGGGTCACAACTGAAACTGCTGCATTAATGACGTTGGTGGAATCCCACTCGCCTCCCATTCCACATTCAAAGATTCCAACATCAACGGGATACTCGGCGAATGCCACAAAGGCTAGTGCGCACATAGATTCAAAAAATGAGAGTTTGTTCGGCATTCGAGAATCAATCATCTCCAAGTACAAAGCAATGTCGTTGTAGGTAGCGATCATGCCCTCTGGTGAAATTGATTCTCCGTTTATGGTGATACGTTCTAGAAAACTCTCTAGGTGAGGGCTGGTGAATCGCCCGGTTCGCATTCCTAGTTCAAAGCACAATGAATCAATGAGTCGAGTGGTCGTTGTTTTTCCATTTGTGCCAGCTATGTGAATTGTCGGATAAGAGAGCTGCGGCGAACCTAGGGCATCAGTCAGCGCTGCTATTCGATCTAAAGTTGGAGCAATGCGAGTCTCTGGCCAGCGGTTCAATAATGCCTTCTCTATTGCGTCAAGACGCTGCAAATCATCCTTGGATGTCATTGTTGTGGCAAGGCAGCAAGTAAAGCATTGATGCGATTAATTTCATTTTCGCAGAATTCCATACGCTCGCGGATGGTAGTGACGACCTCCATTGGAGCTTTGGCCATGAAGTTTTCATTCTCCAACTTGACCTTAGCTGTTTGCTGATCTTTCTTAATCGCTTCAAGATCTTTTGTTAATCGGGCACGTTCAGCCTTGACATCAATACTTCCAGTTAAATCAAATTGAACTACAAACTCTCCAACTTCGATTTTGGCTGAAGGTTTGAATTGTGGAGCCGGATCATCTAGCTTTACCAAGAATCGAAGTGAGGACTCATATTGAGCCAACGCACCTTGCATACCCTCGATTTTCGCTGCAATACGTGCAGAGGTCTTGATTCCTTGTTCGCTACGGAATCTTCTAATCTCAGTAATCAACCTCTGCATATCACTGACGACAGCTACGGCTTCTGCATCGACCTCTCTCGTTTGCGGAGTTGGCCAAGAAGCAACTACTAGAGATTCACCTCCGGTTAATGAACACCACAGCGCCTCTGACAAGAAGGGCATTGTTGGATGCATCAATCGAAGCAGTTGATCTAAGACATGACCTAAAACTCTTCTAGTTTTTTCCGCTTCGGTGCCACCTTTTGCAAAGGTGTCCTTGATTAACTCTAGATACCAGTCACAGACTTCGTCCCAGGCAAAGTGATAAATCTCTTCGCATCCTTTGGCGAATTCAAAACTTTCGAATAGGCGATCGGTATTTGCAATGGTTTCATCTAGCCTGGAAAGTATCCAGCGATCGACATGGTTTAACTCTGATTTATCAGGAAGTGGCCCCTCGACAGTAGCGCCATTCATCATGGCAAAACGAGATGCATTCCAAACTTTAGTAGCGAAGTTCCTGGACCCAGCGATCCATTCCTCCGCTAAAGCTTGATCAGTTCCTGGATTTGCACCTCTAGCTAATGTAAAACGCAGCGCATCGGAGCCGTATTTGTCCATAAACTCAAGTGGATCAACTGTGTTGCCACGAGACTTGCTCATCTTCTTACCATGCTTGTCTCTAACTAATCCATGTAATGCAATTACTTTAAATGGTGGCACTCCATCCATCGCGAACAAACCAAAAAGCATCATGCGAACTACCCAGAAAAAGAGAATGTCATAGCCGGTGACCAAAACACTGGTTGGATAAAACTTCTTTAAATCATCGGTGTTGCCCGGCCAACCCAAGGTTGAGAATGGCCACAATGCAGAGGAAAACCAAGTATCCAAAACATCTGGATCTTGGGTGTAGCCAGTAGGTGCTTCCTCGCCGGGACCAACTACAACTACCTCACCATTTGGACCGTACCAAACTGGAATGCGATGTCCCCACCACAACTGACGTGAGATACACCAGTCATGCATGTTGTCGACCCACTCAAAATATCTGGGCTCCATAGAAACCGGGTCAATCTTTACCTTGCCATCACGAACCGCATCTCCTGCTGCTTTTGCAAGTGGCGCAACTTTTACAAACCATTGCTTAGAAAGTCTCGGCTCTACAGTTGTATCGCAACGTGAACAATGCCCAACAGCATGCATATATGGTCTTTTTTCAGAAACAACTCGACCCATACTGCGTAGTTTTTCTACAACTGCCTTGCGCGCATCAAAGCGATCCATGCCATCAAACTCGGTGCCGGTTCCAGACATCACGCCATGCTCATTCATAATCACAATCAACGGAACGTTATGACGCATTCCCATTTCAAAGTCATTTGGATCATGTGCTGCCGTTACCTTTACCGCACCGGTTCCAAACTCCGGCTCTACCAACTCGTCGGCAATGATTGGAATCATGCGATCCACAAGAGGAAGAAGTACCTTCTTCCCAATTAAGTGCTTGTAACGCTCATCATCTGGGTGAACCGCAACAGCACCGTCACCCA
>RFSC01000023.1 GCA_009924185.1 Actinomycetota bacterium | reverse complement strand
GCAAAGAAGAATGGTCTCGAAGTTGCTATGGACTTTGCACTGCAAGCTTCTCCTGATCATCCATGGGTGACTGAGCATCCTGAATTCTTCACAACTCGTCCCGATGGATCGATTGCTTACGCTGAGAATCCTCCAAAGAAATATCAAGATATCTATCCCATTAACTTTGATAATGATTACCCAGGATTGTTCGCGGAGATTTATCGCGTAGTTTGTTTTTGGATTGAAAAAGGTATTTCAATCTTCCGAGTCGATAATCCGCACACAAAACCGGTGCACTTCTGGCAGGAGTTAATCGCCAAAGTAAATGCTAAGTACCCAGAGGTAGTCTTCCTCTCTGAAGCTTTCACAGTTCCGGCGATGATGCACTCTTTGGGCAAAGCCGGTTTCCAGCAGTCTTACACATATTTCACTTGGCGTACTTCAAAGCAGGAGTTGATTGATTACGGAACTGAGGTGGCTCACCACACCAGCGCTTTCTTCCGTCCCAATTTCTGGGTGAATACTCCAGATATCTTGCCCTTCCATTTACAAAGTGGAAATCCAGCGATTTTTGCGATGCGTGCCGTCCTTGCTGCAACTATGACTCCATCATGGGGAATGTATGCAGGTTATGAACTTTATGAGCATATTCCAATTGCAGAGGGTAAAGAGGAGTATCGCGATAGCGAAAAGTATGAGATTAAAGTGCGGGATTGGGATGGTGCCAACAAAAAAGGTTTAACCCTGGCTCCATTCATTACGCTGCTAAATGAGATCCGCCGCAAAAATCCAGCGCTTCAGAGATTACGAAACATCCATTTCCACAACACTGATTCTGATCAAATTCTGGCCTACTCAAAACGTGAAGGTGATAATTTGATTTTGGTCGTAGTGAATCTAGATGGCGTTCATGCTCGCGAAACCATGGTTCATTGGGATTTGTGGGCTTTAGGGATAGAGCAAGAGTCTTTCTCGGTCAAAGATTTGCTTGATGGCAGCGAGTACAACTGGGCTAAAGACACCTATGTGAAGCTGGATCCAGCCCGGCCAAACGGCAAAGTGGCCCATATCGCCTCTGTGAAAGTTAAGTAAAGTTCCGCTATGCGCGGGCTCTTTGCAAAACTCTTTTCAAGCAACTCCCCGCGGCGCAAAACCTTTCAATCACCTCCTGCTGGTTACCTAAACCCTCACACAACTCTGGGTGAGTTGGATCTGCACCTAATCTCTGAAGGTCGCCATGAGAACTTATGGCAGGTACTGGGCGCTCATGTGAAGCGCACCCCGGATGGTGAATTAATCGGAACCGCTTTTTCTGTTTGGGCACCAAATGCTCGAAATCTTTCACTAATTTGCGACAACAACTTCTGGGATAAAAAAACTAACCCCATGATTCCGCTTGGCCCGAGTGGGGTTTGGGAGGTATTCATTCCAGATTTAGCTCCAGGAGTTAAGTATAAATTCGCAGTTCAGGGTCGAGATGGAAGATGGGTAGATCACGCCGATCCTTTTGCCAGACAAACAGAGTTACCACCGCATACCGCATCAATTGTTAATGAATCCAAATTTATTTGGAGTGATGAGAATTGGATGAATTCTCGTGCGCTTTATCAGCCATGGCGCGCACCGGTATCCGTTTATGAAGTTCATCTTGGTTCTTGGAAGAGTGGTTTGAGCTATCGTGAATTGGCTCAGGAGTTAGGTGCTTACTTAAAAAAACATGGCTTCACCCATGTTGAATTCTTGCCAGTCACCGAACATCCCTACTCACCATCTTGGGGCTATCAAGTAAGTTCATACTTTGCGCCGACCGCTAGATTTGGCTCTCCAGATGAGTTCAGATTTTTAGTTGACTATCTGCATGGTTTAGGAATTGGCGTGATTCTGGATTGGGTACCTGCCCACTTTCCAAAGGATGAATGGGCATTGGCTAGGTTTGATGGCACCGCACTTTATGAACATGAAGATCCAAGATTGGGCGAACACCCTGATTGGGGTACATACATTTTCAATTTTGGCCGCAATGAGGTGCGAAACTTTCTCGTAGCCAGCGCGTTGTATTGGTTAGAAGAGTTTCATATTGATGGATTACGTGTGGATGCAGTGGCATCAATGCTCTATCTAGATTATTCACGCTCAGAAGGTGAATGGATTCCCAATGAGTTCGGTGGCCGTGAGAATTTAGCGGCCGTGAAGTTGCTGCAGGAAACCACCGCTACCGCCTACAAGAGATTCCCAGGAATCATGATGATTGCGGAGGAATCCACAGCCTGGAGTGGGGTTACAAAACCCACCTCAGCTAATGGTTTGGGCTTTGGGTTTAAGTGGAATATGGGTTGGATGCATGACACTCTTCAATATCTATCCCACGAACCGGTACATCGGGTTTATCACCATAATGAAATTACCTTCTCAATTCTCTATGCCTGGAGTGAGAACTTTTTGTTGCCGCTCTCCCATGATGAGGTAGTTCATGGCAAGGGTGCGTTGGTTAATAAGTTTCCCGGTGACCGTTGGCAAAAGCTAGCGACTCTTCGCGCCCTTTATGGTTTTATGTGGGCGCATCCTGGTAAGAAATTGCTATTCATGGGTTGCGAATTCGCTCAAAATGATGAGTGGAGTTCGGAACGCTCATTAGATTGGCACCTAACTGAGTATCAGGAACATTACGGAGTACAAAAGCTAATTTCAGAGTTAAACTCCAATTACACAAACTTGCCAGCATTGTGGCAAAGAGATGTTGAACCTGAAGGATTTCAGTGGCTAATCGGAGATGATGCGTCAGGCAACACCATTGCTTTTGCTAGATGGTCTGAAACTGGAGAACCTTTGATATCTATTACTAACTTTTCTCCAGTGCCTCATGAAAGTTATCGAGTTCCACTCCCAGTAGGCGGACAGTGGCGGGAGATCCTTAACTCCGATGATCAAATTTATGGTGGCTCTGGAGTAACCAACTCTGAGATTTTGAGTGTCAGCGAAGAATGTCGAGGTTTTCCAAACTCTGCCTTAATTCGAGTTCCGCCCTTGGGCACGATTTGGCTAGCACCCGTTAACTCTTAAAAGTTGTTTAGTGACGCGGTTTGCTAGCAGCCGCAACAAAAAAGGCTACAAGTATCAACATGGCTCCGGGGATAGTCATTGCAATTGGTATTGAGGTCGCACCAGCAACTACTGAGATTACCCCTCGACCAATGAAGGTTAAGACCTGATTAAGCGCCCCTAATTCAGCTATTGCCACCCCACCAGGCTTATCAGATCGTGCGCTGGCATAGCCGAAAAACAAGGGTCCGATGAAGGAGATTCCGATTCCACACAAGAAAAAGCCTAGACAAAATATTGAGTAGGCCAGCGTCAAGCTGGTCTCTCTTAATTGCATACTGAGCCCTAGTGAAACTAGAAATATCGTTCCACCCATAACTGCAAAGGGCTGCACCAGCTCTTTATCGGAGCGCTCCCCTTTGAAACGTTGATAACTCAAGCGACCCATAATCATGGCGCCCATAAACAAAAAGTATGGGATGACCGCTAAAGATTTGGAGACTCCAAACTCCTGTCTGGCCATAATTGTGGCCCAGTCTCCTACTGAAATCTCTAACATCAGTGCACACAAAAAGCCGATGCTGACTACCCAATCAATGCTTATAGAGGAGATCATCTTGCGGAAGGTAACTACCTCATCATCTTCAGTTAACTCATTGCCTTGAAGTAGTAGAGCCTTAGATCTATTGATAGCTCTCATCTTTAACGAGTAAACCAGAATCAAGAGTGGAATGACATGCCAGTTCAGTGAAACATTTGAGGAGATCAAAAGCGCGATAAATGCGGTGGTGACTGCTCCGGCACTCCAGAGTCCATGCAACATGGGAATAATCGGTACACCTGTCTCTGATTGACGATGCAGTGCTTGGGCGTTGATTGCTATGTGATAAGAGGCCCAGGCAAACCCGGAGATTATGTTTACTACTATGTAAATTATTGGATCATGTATTTCAATCATCAAGATCATGGATATGTAAGTGATAGTGGAGCCATAAACCATCACCTTGTAGACACCTAGTCGATGAACAATGTGACCCATAGTGAGGTGGGCTGTTAAAGCTCCCAGCGATCCGGAGCTAATAATGAATCCAAAGTAGGTCGTTGAGACATCTAAGTTAGCTTTGATATCTGGTAGGCGTGGAACCAAACACATGATGCCTAGCCCAAAAAGAAAGAAAAAGGCTTGTAAATCCCGTTTTTCTTGCCGTTCCATGGGTCTACTCAAAACAATGCGCTCGCTAACTGGGTTCGGGCTCGAATCAACTCCGGCTCTGATGGATCAACTAATTGGAATAGCAATAGTAGGTGTTCCTTGGCCTTCTTGCGTTCATCTCCGCTCGAGTTTCTGACGACCGTAATTAATCTCTCAAAGGCTGATTTAACCTCGCCCTGCGCAATCTCTATATCAGCGGCTATTACCTGCTTGTCTACTGAATTTAAATCCGAGTTGGCTTGAGAGATTGCGCTTTGTGGATCGATATCAGCGATACGAAGCATCAACTCACATTGCGCCAATCCGATTTTGGCCATCTGCTCATCAGGTTTGCGCTGTAACCAATTGCGGTACGCCATCGCAGCACCAGAGTAATCGCCATTTTCAAGAGCGCTTAACGCAGCCACCTCTTCTGGATCCATAGGCGCCTCTTGAATTTGAGGAACTTCGACTTTCAAACCGCGCTCTTTTGCCAAGTCAAACAACTTTGCAATAACCATGGCTATTTGCTCTTTTGGATAAGGGCGATCAAAGAGTGCAAGTGGTTGTTCTGCGATGAAGGCAATTGCATATGGAACTGATGGGATCTGAAGCGCTTGCGCTAGCTGTGGTTGAACATCTGCGTTTATTCCACCAAAAATCCAATTTTCATTATCAGCTTTGGACATTTCAGCCATTAAATCACGCAGCTCAATCGAAGCTTGACTGCGAGGCGAGTATGCCAAGAGCACAACAGGTTTTTCTGCCGAGAGTGAAACAAACTCACTCATGAAGTTTTCTACCGTGGCTTCTTTAGCTTGACCCGTAGGTGCCTCTTTGGCGGTTGGTTTTGCGAGAGAACTTAGATCAAATGCGCGCCCGAAGTTCTGTGGCAAAGGTGGAATACTCATTAGTGAATTATCTACCTGAGTCCATGCGGGAAGGTAAAACCTGCGCTATATAGTCAGAGGTAGCGAAATCCAGTCCTAAATCACGGCCCGACCTCTCACCTAAGTACCAGCGATGCTCCAAAACCTCGTGAAACAACTGGGCATCCTCTACGCGGCCCTTCAATTCGCTTGGCACTGAATCAACGACTTTATAGAAAACCTCATCAAGCCATCTCTGAGCTGCTTCTGATTTGTCTGGAGTCTTTTCAATCTCGCGAGAGCGAAATCGATCAAATGAGGCCAAGATTCTCTTAGCTTGAAACTCTTCAGTTTCTAACCCCATTAACTCCTTCAATCGCAGCGAATGGTAATTAGGCGCAACTAACTTGGGGGTAAATGTTAGGGTTGATTGATCTCCAGCCATTTTTATATCTACCTCTTCAACCGCAAATCCAATGTCCTGCAGCGAGCGCATTGCTTTTTCAACCGCGTGACGGTCATTGGCAGGGAGTATTTGTGGCTCACTGAGCGCCTTCCAAATCTTCCGATATCTAGTGATTACCGATTCGCTAGCTCTTAATGGATCTAAATCTGGAAACAAGACTCCAGCTAACTTTAAATCCTCTAACTCTGCAGCAACATTAAATCTTGCCAAATCTAAATCATGCTCTCTCTGGCCATTACTTAGATGCTTTTGAAACTCTCCGGTCTCAGCATCAACCAAATAGGCAGCAAATCCATCTGCGTCACGGCGAAAGAGTGTGTTTGATAAGGAACAATCACCCCACCAAAAACCAAGTAGATGAAGCCGCACAAGCAAGTGAGCCAGTGCATTAGCCATGTTAGTTATTTCATGTTGCGTAACACTGCCACTTAAAACCACTCGATATGGCAGGGAGAAGGGCAGGAATCGCGTAACGATGGCACACGGCAGTTCATTTCCATCGGCATCTAATCGTCCATTAACGACCGCGATCTGTGACACCGAAGGGGCGCCTCGCAATCCCAACTCTTTTAGAGCCTCATACTCACGAATTGCGAACTCTTCTACAGTCTCTTTGACAGCGTAAATTTCACTATCCGGCTCTGGAGTTGATCGAACTAATCGAACTATGTGGCGGGAGATTCCGCGTTGAGCAGTTAGGGATGGGTCTTCAGGCCAACTCTCTAGTGGTTGATCCCATGGCAAACCAGCTAATGCAGCGATTTCCTCGCCTACACCAGTTATATGCAATTGAGATTTTTTCGCTACCACTGCGCCATTGTTTCAGGCTTTACACTAGATGCATGGCGCAGATTAAGCGAGTGTTGAGCAAAGTCACACCAAAAGCACCCCGGATTAAGCCGGAAGAGAATTTCGGAGTTAAAGGCGCTCCTCTCAATACCCAACATCCTTTCTACTTCGGCTTCCTCGCTGCCTCCGGTGCATTGGTTGCAATTACCGTTTTGAGAGCGCTGCAATCTGCCAGCCAGGTATTTGTTTTGATAATCATTTCCCTATTTTTGGCAATGGGTCTCAACCCTGCTGTTGAAGCTCTGCAATCTAAGAAGTTGAAACGTGCATCTGCTGTCGCGGTAGTTGTCATTGGAGCTTTGTCTATTGTTTCGCTATTTGCATTAGTAGTTGTGCCGCCAGTTTTCAGCCAAGCAAATGATCTAATTGATAGTGCACCGCAGCTACTAGATTCTTTGCGCAACAACACAACTTTGAATCAACTAAACCAGGAGTATGGCTTTATTGATTCATTAGAACAGAAATTTGAAACCTGGATTTCTGATGGCCAATTGCTTACCGGAGCCTTTGGTGGTGTGCTCGGAGTTGGAAGAACTGTGCTATCCGGTGCTTTCTCTGCACTCACCGTAATGGTCTTAACTCTCTACTTCTTGGCATCTTTGCCCTCTGTAACCCGAATGTTTTATCGATTAGCTCCAGCTTCGCGCCGCGAGCGAGTTTCCAGAATCGGTGATGCCATCATCTCTCGAGTTGGTGCATTTGTCGGCAGCCAGGTATTGATCGCTTCGCTAGCTGCAATCTTTGTTTTTGGCCTCTCTATTGCCCTAGATCTGCCATATGCCGCAGCTTTGGGAATGGTCATTTTGTTTGTGGCTTTGATTCCTTTAGTTGGTCATTTCATTGGCGCCAGCATCGTCACCTTGGTTGCTTTAACTGAATCCCCTACAAAGGCTTTGTTGGCCATAGTTTTCTATACCCTTTATGTACAAATTGAGAATTACCTAATTACTCCACGAATAATGAAGCAATCTTTGTCGATTCCAGGTCTGGTGACCATTGTTGCTGCTTTACTTGGCACATCACTATTGGGATTAGTTGGTGGATTACTAGCGGTGCCAATTGCTGCTGCAGTACTACTAATTATGGATGAGGTTGTCTTTCCAAAGGCCGATAATTCTTAGCTAATTTTGCTTAGTACTCGGTAGGTAATGGAAGTTTTGCAGGGTTGAGTACTTTTACAATCTCACTCAAAACTCGATAAACAAATGGTTCGCCAACCCAAAGATGTTTTGCATCTTGCACGGCAATAATCTCAATCTGTTTCAAGGGAGCAAATCTGAGCCTAGCTTCATCAGGTTTTAGAAAATCATCAAACTCTGGAACTAATGCTATTACTGGTCGACTATCCTGGCTCCAAAATTCAAGATCCTCTGCAGTTGAAAAACGTAAAGGAGGCGAAAGCAGAATCAAGCCCTTCACTCTCGGATCCCTGGCAAATTTCAATGCCAGGTCAGTTCCAAAGGACCAGCCGACCACCCAGAGTGATTTAACCCCGACAACCTCAAAACAGTAATTAATGGCGGCAATTACATCCTCTTTCTCAGTAATCGCATTTCCAAAGCTGCCTTCGCTCTTTCCCTGTTCACTTTCTGTGCCCCTGGTATTGAAGCGAACCACAGTGATTCCCGCCATTTCAGGTAATCGATTCGCCGCTTTTTTGAATAGATGGCTATCCATCATTCCGCCATGCGTGGGCAGCGGATGTAAACACAACAAACCTATCGAGAGGTCACCTGAGGATGGCTTAGCTACTTCCCCGATTAGCCGTAAACCATCAGATGTGAGGAATGAGATAGGGGTGCGAGTCGCGGGCAGAACAGTGCTGGGTCGAATCAATTCCGCCATACCTGTAAGTTTAGTCATTGAATATGAAAACCTTCGAGTCTCTGAACCCGGCAACCGGCGAAGTAATTGGAGAGTTTCCAATTGCCTCCGCAAAAGAGGTTAAAGATGCGGTAGCCCGCGCCACTATCGCCGCCGATAAATGGTCACAGTTGAGCTTTCGCAAGAGATTGGTAATTCTTAAAGACTGGGCCTCTCTACTGACTAGAGAGATAAACACCGCAGCAGAGTTAATTCATCGCGAAACCGGAAAACCAGTTAGCGACGCGGCATTAGAAACTGCGCTTGCAATCGAACATCTCTCATGGGCCGCTAAATATGCGCCCAAGGTTTTGGGCTCACAAAATAGACCTGCCGGACCTTTGATGTTTAATATCTCAGCTCAAGTACAAAGAGTTCCTTTTGGTGTCGTTGGCGTTATTGGTCCATGGAACTACCCATTGTTTACTCCAATGGGATCAATCGCATATGCCTTGGCCGCTGGAAATACCGTTGTTTTTAAACCAAGTGAGTACACACCTGCCATCGGAGTTTGGCTAGAACAAACCTGGCATCGCGTTGCTCCTTTCGCAGATATTTTTTCAGTTATTACCGGTACCGCTGAGACTGGAGCAGCTCTAACTCAAAGCTCTGTTGGAAAAATTTCCTTCACTGGCTCAACCAAAACCGCTAAAAAAGTGGCGGCCGCCTGTGCTGAATTAATGACCCCAGTAGTTTTGGAGTGCGGTGGTAAAGACCCAGTATTGATAGACAGAGATGCTGACATCAAGCGGGCCGCCGAAGTAACGCTGTGGCATGCGATGTCCAACGCCGGACAATCCTGTATTGGTGCTGAGAGAGTTTATGTGCACAAAGATGTTGCAGATGCATTCACTAGAACAATGGTCGAATTAGCATCAAAGATTAAGCCGGGTTATGAAGATGGCGGCAATTACGGTCCAGCCACTATGCCTTCTCAATTAAAGATCATTAAGTCCCATATAGATGATGCGGTTAAGCGCGGTGGCGAGTTCTTAGTTGGCGACAAAAACGCGGTAAAAGATGGTTATGTTCAGCCGGTAATTTTGCGCAACGTTCCTGAAGACTCCAAAGCTATGACAGAGGAAACCTTTGGGCCGACCTTGGTAATTAACACGGTACGCAATATGGATGAAGCGGTAGATCTAGCAAATGCAACCTCTTACGGTTTAGGTGCTGCTGTCTGGTCAAAGCGAAATGGAAAAAAGATTGCCTCACTCCTTCATTGTGGAATGGTTTCCATCAACTCAGCATTTTCCTTTGCGGCAATCGGTGCTGTTCC
>RFSC01000022.1 GCA_009924185.1 Actinomycetota bacterium | reverse complement strand
CCAGGTGTGCACCCATATGACAATGTCACTTGGGAGCGCCGCGATGTAGTGCAGACCAACTGGAAAACCGGCGAGGTTGTTTTCGAACAACGTGGTGTCGAGTATCCAGATTTCTGGTCGGTCAATGCATCGACAATTGTTACCACCAAATACTTCCGTGGTGCAGTGGGTCATGACAACCGTGAATGGTCACTTAAGCAGGTTATTGATCGCGTAGTACTTACCTACGTGAAGGCAGGTAAGGAGTACGGCTACTTTGCAACAACTCAAGATGCAGAGATCTTCGAGCATGAGTTAACCCATATGTTGTTGCACCAGATCTTCTCCTTCAACTCTCCAGTTTGGTTCAACGTTGGAACCGCAGCACCACAACAGGTTTCTGCATGCTTCATCCTCTCCGTAGATGACACCATGGATTCAATCCTTAACTGGTACCGCGAAGAAGGAATGATTTTCAAGGGTGGATCAGGTGCAGGTCTAAACCTCTCCAGAATTCGCTCCTCAAAAGAGCTTTTGAAATCAGGCGGAACCGCATCAGGACCTGTTTCCTTTATGCGTGGCGCTGATTCTTCAGCTGGAACCATCAAATCAGGTGGCGCTACCCGTCGCGCAGCAAAGATGGTTGTTCTAGATGTAGATCATCCAGATGTAGAAGAGTTCATCGAGACCAAGGTTCGCGAAGAGGACAAGATTCGCGCTCTTCGTGATGCTGGTTTTGACATGGATCTTGGTGGCAAAGACATCATCTCTGTTCAGTACCAGAACGCCAACAACTCTGTCCGCGTTAATGATGAGTTCATGCGTGCCTATGAAAATGGCACCCAGTTTGGTCTACGTGCTCGTTCAACCGGCGAAGTTATTGAAGAGGTTGATGCACGCGCACTATTCCGCAAGATGGCAGAGGCGGCTTGGGCCTGCGCTGATCCTGGAATTCAATATGACACCACAATCAATGATTGGCACACCAACCCAGAGACCGGACGCATTAACGCCTCCAACCCATGCTCTGAGTACATGTCACTAGACAATTCATCATGCAACCTTGCTTCCCTCAACTTGATGAAGTTCCTAAAGAGCGATGGCTCATTTGATGCCAAGAACTTTGTGAAATCAGTAGAAATCATTATCACTGCAATGGATATCTCAATCTGCTTTGCAGATTTCCCAACCGAGGCGATTGGTGAGACAACACGTGCTTACCGTCAGCTAGGAATTGGATATGCAAACCTTGGTGCGCTTTTGATGGCCTCCGGATTGGCATATGACTCAGAGGGTGGCCGCGCTCTTGCAGGTGCGATTACCTCTTTGATGACAGGTACTTCATATCGTCGCTCAGCAGAGTTGGCAGGAATCGTTGGTCCATATGATGGATATGCCCGCAACGCTGCTTCACACACACGTGTTATGAAGAAGCACCATGCAGCATCTGTATCTGCAAAATCTGTTTCAACTTTGGATCGCGATGTTTGGACAGAGGCGAACAAGCAATGGGATGCCTGCTTATCAATCGGTGAAAAGAATGGCTGGCGCAACGCACAAGCC
Organism: Actinomycetota bacterium; assembly: GCA_009924185.1. Classification (GTDB taxonomy): domain Bacteria; phylum Actinomycetota; class Actinomycetes; order Nanopelagicales; family Nanopelagicaceae; genus MAG-120802. The sequence goes on along the minus strand of RFSC01000022.1, from coordinate 8,003 downwards.
TCTGTATTGGCTCCAACTGGAACAATCGGCTTGATGATGGATTGCGATACCACCGGTATCGAGCCTGATTTCTCACTAGTTAAGTTCAAGAAGTTGGTTGGTGGCGGATCACTTCAGATCGTTAACCAAACCGTTCCACAAGCACTTCGCAAACTTGGTTACACGGAAGAGACCATTGAAGCCATTGTCGAGTACATCACCGCAAATGGAAATGTTGTAGATGCGCCTGGTCTAAAGCCAGAGCATTACGATGTCTTTGATTGCGCACTTGGTGCACGTTCAATCGCGCCAATGGGCCATGTAAGAATGATGGCGGCCTGCCAGCCATTCCTATCAGGTGCAATCTCAAAGACTGTAAACCTTCCAGAGGATGCAACAGTTGAAGATGTTGAAGAGGTTTACTACGAGGGCTGGAAGATGGGTCTTAAGGCGCTCGCTGTTTACCGTGACAACTGCAAGGTTGGTCAGCCACTATCAGATGCAAAGGCTGCAAAGAAAGAGGATGCTGCAGAGGCATCTGCACCAACCCCAGCTACCCGTAAGCGTCTTCCAAAGTCACGTCCTTCACGTACTACCTCATTCTCAGTAGGTGGCGCAGAGGGTTACATGACAGCAGGCACTTATGAAGATGGCCAGCTTGGCGAAATCTTCTTGAAGCTTGGTAAGCAGGGCTCAACACTTGCCGGCGTAATGGATGCATTCTCCATCGCAGTTTCAATTGGTTTGCAGTACGGAGTTCCACTAGAAACTTATGTTTCTAAGTTCACCAACTCCCGCTTTGAGCCAGCAGGTATGACAGATGATGCAGATATCCGCATGGCACAGTCCATGATGGATTACATCTTCCGTCGCCTTGCCCTTGATTATCTGCCTTACGAAGAGCGTGCTGCTTACGGTATCTATACCGCAGCAGAGCGTGCGCAGGCACTTGAGACCGGTGAGTATGCACAAGTGCAAGAGGTTGCAGCTCCTGTGGTTGAAAACAAGGTAGAGACAAAGCCAGCTGCAAAGCCGGTAGAGGTAAAGATTGAAGCTGCTCCTACACAGATTGGATCTTCAACCGAACTTCTAGAGAAGATTGCGGGCATTAAATCAGATGCTCCACTTTGCGTAACCTGCGGCGTAAAGATGCGTGCATCAGGTGCATGCTACGTATGCGAAGGTTGCGGCTCCACCTCTGGTTGCAGCTAAAAAGTGAATAACCTCTTAACTAAACTTCTTTAGAAGTTAAGGTAAGAGCATTGAGCAAATAAAAGTGAGTATAGAAAAGGTCCGTAGCGCTTTAAGCGCTGCGGTCCTTTCTATTAATGGAGCACCTCGTACCGGCCAGATTGAGATGGCCGAGGCGGTGGCAAACGCCTTGTCTGATCGCCATCATCTATTAGTGCAGGCCGGTACCGGCACTGGAAAATCATTGGCCTACCTGGTTCCAGCATTAGTTCATGGCAAAAGAGTTTTGGTAGCTACCGCCACCTTGGCACTACAACGCCAATTGGTAGAACGAGATTTACCACGGGTTAAAGAGGCGCTAGAAAAAGAGTTGGGCCGATCAATCTCATTTGCAGTTTACAAAGGTGTTGGCAATTACTTATGTCTGCAGAAAATGAACGCCGATGATGGCACCGCAGATAGTGAAGTATTGGTGGAGTTCTCTGGTTTAGAGAAAGACTCTCGAAGATTAAGAGAGTGGGCGCAAAAACCAGGTATATCAGGGGATCGTGATGATGCACCTGATGTTGATCGCAGAGTCTGGTTAGCAAACTCAACATCAGGCAGAGAGTGCGTTGGCGCTGATGAGTGCCGTTTTGGCAGTGAATGTTTTGCGGTTAATGCAAAGGCAAAGGCGCAAACTGCAGACATTGTGGTCACCAACCACACCTTGTTAGCGATTGAAATTGTTGATTCTCACCCCATACTTCCAGAGCGTGATGCGGTAATCCTTGATGAGGCTCACGAGTTTATGGATCGCACAACCCAAGCGGTGACTGAGGAGTTGACCGCTGGTCGCGTTTCACGCGCTGCAAATATGGTTCGCCGCCACATGCCCGGAAAGTTAGCGGATGGCTTTGTGAAAGCGGCAGATGGTTTTGCCGACGCGATGGAGGAGTACGGGCTGGATTATCGCTCCGCTTCAGATGTAGAGAGAAAACTGAGCGAGCTGCCAAATGCACTTGCTGCACCGGTGCGCAAAGTCAAAGAGGCATGCGAGGCGGTTATGGCAGCAATCAACGCCGATAGTGAAATTGTTGATCCAGATACCTTGGCAGATAGAGCCCGGGTCAAGGGTGCGGTAAATGAAATCAAAACTACTGCGCAAAAATTAATGAAGGCGGGAAATGGGCAGGTGCTTTGGTATGAGCCAACCTTCTCAACCCTTTACCTAGCGCCACTTGCGGTCTCCCATGTCTTGCGCGAAAACCTTTTTACTCAGACACCAGTCATAGCAACTAGCGCAACCCTTACAGTAGGAAAAAGTTTTGATCCAATCGCCAAGAGCCTTGGGATATTTGGCACGGTTCAAGATGATGCGGAGGAGAAGGATGAAGATTGGAGCCTTGACCCCTCTAATGTTCAGATGCTTGATGTTGGCTCACCATTTGATTTTGCTAATCAAGGAATGCTTTATCTGCCAAAACAACTTCCGGAACCAGGGCGTGATGGTCCCGCCAAAGAGGCTTTAGTTGAGCTGGGAGAGTTAATTGATGCTGCAGGTGGCAGAACCTTGGCGTTATTTTCATCTTGGCGTGGGGTTGAAATGGCCGATGAACATTTGCGTCGAGTGTTGGCCGAGTTGCCAATCTCAATCATTACTCAAAAGCGTGGGGACAGTGTTGGTGCATTGGTTGAAAAGTTTGCAAATGATCCAACCTCAGTTTTGATTGGAACTATGAGTCTTTGGCAAGGTGTTGATGTACCAGGAGCTTCATGCACATTAGTAGCCATCGATCGCATCCCATTCCCTCGGCCAGATGATCCGGTTATGTCAGCTAGAGCTGCAGAGGCCGATGCCGCCGGAGGTTCTGGCTTTATGCAGGTTTCATTGCCTCGTGCCGCTTTGCTCTTGGCGCAAGGCGCGGGACGGTTGATTCGATCTGTTGAAGATCGAGGAGTGGTTGCGATTTTGGACTCTCGCATCGTGAACAAGCGGTATGGAGCAATACTTTTGAACTCTATGCCGCCCCTATGGCGCACCAGCGAGGGTGCCGTGGTCAAGGAGTCTCTAAGGCGTTTGCATCAGCAATACACAACTTAAGTTATCCACCAAAGTAATTTCTACCTGGAGGACTCCCTTCGAAATGTAAATCATCAGCTATGCGAAATCTCGCCATAGCGCTGGTGCTGGTGTTCATTGCTCCAAATGCTGCGGTTGCTCAGTGCGAAGGGAATACCTGCATTGATGTCACTGCGGATCAAGATAACAATCAGGTGGTTATCACAGTACAAAAAGGTAAACCGGGAAGCAGTAGTACAAGAAAGCCACGAGCCGTTTCTACTCCGCGGTTAAAGAAACCTTGGATTCCCTGGTTACCCAAACCTATTGCAACCTCAAAGCCGCGACCTAGACCAACCTTTACTGCGCGTCCGCGGGTGAAAAGCATCTCCGATTCGCAAATTTCAGATCAGGTTAAGAGTTTGCTGCCAAGGGGAGGCATCATCACCCAACCTTTAGGTGACGCTTTGGTGCAGCAGCCAGTTAACTTTATGACCAACACCCCGCAGATATTCACCACTGTGATTGTTGTTCTTGGGGTTCCAATTTCCATTCATCTCACTCCGGTTTTTGAGTGGGAGTTTGGTGATGGAAATAGATTGACTACAAAACTTCCAGGCGCGCCATACCCACTCGCCCTGATTGAAAATACATATAGGAGTTCAGGAGAAAAAAATGTTGTACTAACCACCAGGTGGAATGGTTTTTGGCGAGCCGGAGCTTTAGGTGCTCCAATAAACGGGGCAATAACTCAAAGGGTACAAAGGCAGATCTTGGTCAGGCCGGCTGGAGTTGCATACAGACCTTAGTTTTCAACAACTTGTGAAGTTTTGGTTTTGCTATCACACTTGAAGCCCATGCTTCAGCCATGACAATACTTACCTCTCCACTACCCGAAGATTCCTTGCTGCTCACGGAGTTGAGCAAGGTTTGTGAAATTGATTATGAGAAAGATCCAGCCCCATTCCAACGTCAAGGAGCGGAGGCGGTAATAGATTTCATTGCCGATTTCGCAGCTGATGGATTGGTTAGAGATAAGCGCTTGGTCGCTTTGGTGTTAACTAGATTAAAGGATTTACAGGTTAGAGATTTCGCTCTGGGCAGTGTCACAGCCGAAAGACTGGAACTTTATTTCAATGCTTGGCGCTGGTTATTGCGTTGCGCGCCTAAGGGCTTTATTGCACCAGTTGCAAATTTGTTGGCAGCGGTTGCATACGAAAGAGGCGACAGCGCCCTGGCACATAAAGCATTAGATAGAGCGATGGAGGATGATCCTGATTATGCGATGACTGGATTGTTGCGCCAAGTCTTTTCCTCAGGGTGGCCTACCGGGACATTTGCAGTGATGAGACAGGAGCTACACCCACGGATTTGTGACGCTATTTTCTCAGGTAGCATAAATCCATGATCATCGGTGTCCCTAAAGAGATAAACGAGTAGCCATAACCCCTTCTGGCGTGCGGGAGTTTGTTAAAAATGGCCACAACGTTGTCATTGAGACCAATGCCGGTGCGGGGAGCGCAATCTCTGATGCTGATTATCAAAAAGTTGGTGCGCAGATACTTCCAACCGCTGAAGAGGTTTGGGCCAAAGCTGATTTAGTTTTGAAGGTAAAGGAACCAATAGCTGCGGAGTACTCCAGAATGCGTCCCGGTCAGGTGCTTTTCACCTATCTACATCTAGCTGCATCTAAAGAGTGCACAGATGCACTTATCGCCAGCGGCACAACAGCAATCGCCTACGAAACCGTGGAGGTTAATGGCGCACTTCCATTGCTAGCTCCAATGAGTGAGGTAGCTGGACGAATGGCGGCTCAGGTCGGAGCAGCAGCTCTACAAAAGAGTGCTGGCGGTCGTGGGGTTTTGTTAGGTGGAGTACCCGGTGTGCGCCCTGGCAAGGTTTTGGTTTTAGGTGGTGGAATTGCAGGTCTAGCGGCGGCAACAATCGCTCATGGCATGCGAGCAGATGTCACCGTGGTTGATATCAATCAAAAGCGACTTGGAGAGATTGATCAAAACTTCAATGGCACAGTAAAGACTTTGATATCTAATACCCATGAGATTGAAGAACAGGCGATGGCGGCAGATCTAGTAATCGGCGCTGTCTTGGTGCATGGCGCAAAAGCGCCCAAGTTGATTACCAATGAACTGGTAAAGAAAATGAAACCTGGAGCAGTTCTGGTCGATATTGCAATTGACCAGGGTGGCTGTTTTGAAGACTCCAAGCCCACAACCCATGCAGATCCCACCTACAAAGTGCATGAAACGCTTTTCTATTGCGTGGCCAATATGCCGGGTGCGGTTCCATTCACATCAACTTATGCACTCTCGAACGCCACTTTGCCTTACGCCTTGGCGCTAGCAAACAAGGGTTGGCAGGCAGCCCTGGCCTCAGATCCGGCGTTGGCTAAGGGTCTAAATGTCCATGATGGAAAGGTTTACTACCAGGCGGTCGCAGAGGCCCACGGTCTAACCGCCCATAAGTGGACTTTTTAGATTTCATTTCCTAAAGTCCGCCCTAGGTCACGAGTTCCAGCAACAAGCCCCGGCTAACTGGACGGCAACCCTCCACCGCGGTGGGGTGCTCCGGGTGAGGACCTGGTCGATTGCAAGGTGCATCGACAAGCGCGGGTCTGTCAACAATTGTCAGGCCTTAAGCTATTTATTGCGAAAGGCTAGAAATGAAAAAACTTTTTAAGGTAATTCCACTTCTAATTGCAGCTTTGGTACTAACTGCATGCTCTTCATCTGAAGACAACTCCGCGAGCAGCGAATCAACAACCTGTTCGCCAGAATCACTAGCAACTGTTGAATCAGGTGTTCTAACAATTGCTACTGGTGAGCCTGCTTATTATCCATGGGTAATTGATGATGCTCCAGAGTCAGGTGAAGGCTTCGAAGCTGCGGTCGCGTACGCGGTTGCAAAGCAACTAGGTTATGAAAACTCTGCGGTGAAGTGGGTGCGCACAACATTTGATGCGGCAATTACACCTGGTCCAAAGAACTTTGATTTCAATCTCCAGCAATACTCAATCACCGACGAGCGCAAGCAGGTCGTTGATTTCTCCAGCGCGTACTACAAATCAAATCAAGCGATTGTCTCCTTCAAGGGCAGCAAGCTAGAGGGAGTAACAACTCTGCAGGGAGTTAAGGATGCTGGAGCCAAACTGGGTGCAGCTGTTTCAACAACATCTCTAGATGTCATCGAAACTCAACTAGGTCTAAAGGCCTCAGTGTTTAATGACAATGCTGCAGGTGTTACCGCACTAAAGAACAAGCAGATTGATGGCTTGGTAGTGGATCTACCAACCGCCTTCTATCTATCAGCAGTAGAGGTGCCAAATGGCATCATCGTTGGCCAGATTGATGGCAGCGATGCTGGTGATCAAGGATTTGGTTTGCTCCTTTCTAAGGACAACCCAATTACCTCCTGTGTTTCACAAGCTGTTGACACCATCCGTGACAACGGAACACTTCAGGCCATCGTTGATCAGTGGTTAGCTGCTTCAGCTGGTGCGCCGGTTCTTGGTTAATAAAAGTTAATCAAGCTCTCTAGAAGATGAAAGACAAATCAGGGCGTGGCTCCGAATCTGGGGCCACGCCTTATGATTTTGGTGGACCTTGGCAGCCCAGTGATTTAGAGCTGTCCAGAAGAGCGGCACGAAAAGAGAAAAACAAAAGAAATGCGTTGATTGCTGCCCTCTCAAGTTTTCTGGTTTTAGGCAGCTTGGCTTTAATCGTAGTTACCTCTCCAGGTTGGGAGAGTCTGCGGGATACATTCTTTAAGTGGGCTTATGGTGTTGAGGTACTGCCCAAGATAATTATGGGTTTTAGCACAAACGCAATGCTCACTGTTATTGCGGGAACCTCTGTGGCCTTAATCGGCTTAGCTATTGCGCTTTTGCGTACCTCTCGTTCGCCTGCTTTGACTCCATTTAGATTATTGGCCACGGTTTACGTTGATGTTTTCCGTGGTATTCCGATGTTGCTAGTTATCTTGTTAGTGGGCTTTGGAATTCCGGCCCTACAAATCAAGGGCTTAACCAACAATGTGTTGGTTCTAGGAACTATCGCAGTAATCATTACTTACTCGGCTTATGTTGCCGAGGTAATACGTTCTGGAATTTTGACGGTTCATCCCAGCCAAAGAGCAGCGGCGAGATCTCTGGGATTAAGCAACCTGCAAACTCTGCGTCACGTAGTTTTGCCACAAGCTTTGAGGAGAGTAACTCCACCTCTGCTTAATGATCTAGTGGCGTTGATTAAAGATACCGGCCTGATTTCGATTCTTGGCGTTACCGATGCGGTACGAGCAGCACAAATACAGACCTCAAAGAGCTTTAACTACACCCCGTATGTAATGGCAGCCATTGTCTTCTTGCTGATAACTATCCCTTTAACTAGGTTCACCGATCGAATGCTTAGGAACTCGTTGGAAAAACAAAATGCGCAGGGGCAGGCATGAGTACCCCCGTCCTGCGCCTCGAAAAAGTTAGAAAGAGTTTTGGTGATGAGGTAGTTCTTGAAGACATCACTCTGAGCGTTCCAGAGCACACCGCTACGGTCTTTATTGGCGCCTCAGGTAGCGGAAAATCAACTCTGCTGCGTTGCATAAATCTTCTCGAGCAGATTGATGATGGCCAGATTTTGCTGGATGGTGTTGATATTTCAGCGGCAGATGCCAATCCCGATGAGGTGCGCAAGAAACTGGGGATGGTTTTTCAATCTTTTAACCTCTTTCCTCACATGACGGTTTTGGAAAACATAATTTTGGCTCCCACCAGAGTGCAAGG
>RFSC01000021.1 GCA_009924185.1 Actinomycetota bacterium | reverse complement strand
TTGCCCACAGGATTTTCTTTCTCTCGATGCGCCAAAAGTAAACCTTAATCACTTTGCTAACTCTGCCGCTTTCTTTATTTCATGAACTACATCAAGAGGAGAGTCCCACATTGGAGCATGACCTGTCTCAGAAAAGATTATCCATTTAGCGTGATTTGGTGCGAGGGATTTTTCTTGGCAGGTAGTCGCTGGCAAGGTCTTATCAGTGTCACCAAAGATTATTGTCACTGGAATTGATCCTGGAATGTAACTGTCAAACCTTTTCATCAACATGCCATCCCATGCGGGGTAATAACCTTCAGCGCCGGCAATCGCCAGAGTTGCATCCAGGCAGGTTTCATAACTCAATTCGCGCCAACGCGGTGAAACATCTGAAAAACCTAACTTTCTTGCTGATTCAAAGTGCAATGCGGTCGGCGCCAACTTTGCAGTGTTGCGTGCCAGAAACCTCGCTAAAGCTGTGCCTGGATACCGCGCGTTGTAAGGATTTAGCCACAATCCTGCGGGAGCTAAAGCGGTTAAAGAGAGTATTCGCTCCGGAGAAGTACTAGCCATCTCCATCGCTACCCAGCCACCAAGTGAGTTGCCGGCTAAATGAAATCTCTCAATTCCGAGCTCACTAAGTTGATCAAAAACATTACCGGCAAGGGAATGTGGATCCATCGGCTGACCTTTTGCGTATGGAGTCTTTCCATGTCCGGGAAGATCGAGGGAAATGACCTTAAAACTCTGATCAAGTAAATAGCGAATAGGTTTCCATACCGTGCTGGCCGAGCCCAAGCCATGAATCAAAACAAGGGGTTCACCATTTCCTGAAATCTCGTAATGTAATGAGTGCAATCTAATGTCCAACTTTCGCAGGCGTTGCACCAGCAGCGGCCTTTAATTCAGAGAAAGAGGTTGGAAAAACAGTGTGAGGATGTCCAGCTGCCGCCCAAACTTCAGAGTAATTATCCAAGGCTAAATCAATCAAAGTTATTGCTGGAGCATTTAGCCAACCAATGGGTGCGACTCCACCTACTGAGTAACCAGAGACTTCCTTTACAAAATCCGCATCTGCTCTACCGAGTTCAGGAACCTCCAGAAAACCGGCTACCAAATCAGTATCTACTCGGTGACCGCCTGATGTGATTACAAGAAGTGGTTTTCCATCAGGCAATTTGAAGACTAATGATGAGGCGATTTGACCCACTTGAATACCTAGGGCTGATGCCGCTTCTGCTGCAGTTCGGGCGCTGTCGGAAAGTAGTTTTATCTCGCCCTTCATTCCACTCGCTGCAATCGCGGCCTTAGCTCGCTGTACTGCGGCTTTCTCTAAAACGCCATCCATGAAGCGAAGTCTAGATTGCGATTACAAACTTTGTATCAAATCCTGAACCAAGAGCTTTATCTGATTGCGAATCGGGCGTACCGCATCAACACCTTGTCCAGCAGGATCATCAAGTTTCCAATCTAGATAACGCTTTCCGGGGAAGAAAGGACAGGCATCGCCGCAACCCATAGTTATGACAACATCAGAGGTCTCTACCGCGCTAGTGGTTAAAACTTTAGGCACCTCAGCGCTGATATCTATACCTTCTTCCAGCATCGCCGCTACAACGGCTGGATTAATGGAATCTGCTGGCGCGGATCCAGCTGAACGCACCTCAACCCAATCACCTGCAAAGTGATTCAAGTACGCGGCCGCCATCTGGGAACGTCCCGCGTTGTGAACACAAACAAATAGAACTGAGGAGCGTTTACTCATGACGGGCCTTTCTAGAAAAAACTACTGCAACTACTGCAGCGGCTAGGAGTTGAACTAAGACAAATAGGGGCACGGAAGAGATGGCAATGCCCGAAGGTGCATCTGTTAATGATCGGGAGAGGGTAACCGCAGGATTGGCAAAAGAGGTCGATACAGTGAAGAAGTAGGCACCAAAAATCCAAAGTGGGATAAGTTTCCATGCCGACTTAGCATCAGCGGATAACGCTAGAAACAACAAACCTAAAGTAGCAATCGACTCTCCAACAATTTGTCCTGTGCCAGAGCGTTCAATATTGCTGAGGGTCAGAATTGAATTTGAAAACATGACATTTGCCAGCAATACCCCGAACACTGCGCCAATAAATTGGGCAATTACATATCCAAAGAATGCCGTGAGCTCAATGCGTTTTGTCATTAGAGCCGCCAATGACACTGCTGGGTTGAAATGAGCTCCACTAATCGATGCAAACACCTTAATCAAAATGGCTAATGTGGAAGCGGTCACAGCTGCATTAACTAGCAGAGCAACAGCTCGGTCAGAGGTCAACTGGTCCGCCATAAAGGATGATCCAACTACTGAGATTAACAAAGTTGCAGTTCCGACTAGCTCGGCAATTAACTTATCTATTTTCATGAAATCACCCAGGTGTCAACCAATGTAAAGATTGCTATCGCAAAAACAAACAAGGCAAAGGCTTTTTTCAATGTGGCAGGGGAGAGTTTGGATGAATGATGAGATGCCAGGCGGGAGACAAACAAAGCGGTAAGCGCCATCAAAGCTGGTACCGCCCAATAAACCTCATCCCAGTGACGGTAATGCGCGAAAAATCCAGTCAAAGTATTGATAGCAATAATGAAAAGGGATGTTCCGGCGGCTTTGGCTGGCGCAACGTTGTAAAACAAAATCAAAATAGGTATAGCCAAAAACCCTCCACCGATACCAAATAGACCGGTTAAGGCTCCGATGACTAATGAAATGGCGATTAGTGCTAAGGGAGAGATCTTGCGCTCACTAGATGCGGTTGGTGCAGGTACCAACATCGAAACCCCTGCAGTAAGTAGAACTAGAGCAAATCCAGTGAGGACTAACTCTTCTGGAATACTGGGGAGAAGATATGCGCCATACAAATTTGTGGTTAAACCTATAGCCCAAATAATTGAAGCTTCTTTGATTAAAACCTCTTGTTTTCTAAATTTTGGAATTACGCCCGAGGCTGCACCAACAAAGACCACCATTAGAGAAGCGGTCGTAGCCTGCACCGGAGTTAAGCCAAAGAGATAGATGAGAGCTGGTACCGCCAACATAGAACCACCAGCGCCGACATAACCTAAAACTGCGCCAATACCCAACCCGCAGAAAACCGCTAACAGTAACTCCACCATCAGAAGGTAGCCGCTTTATAAAGGAAATCCCCCGTACCGCTTCACGTGGCACAGGGGATTAACTAGAAATTCACCTTATGTGAACTAGGTGTTTAGAGGTTGAACAACCCTTCAGTAATGGATGGGCCGAAGTCGACTCCGCTGCCAACCAATACGAAGATGATCAGAGCAGCACCAGCAAGAGATAGGTTTTTGAAGAAGTTGATGGTTTCACCCTGCTTTGCCTGCTCATCCTGGATAGTCCAGAAGTTATGCATTAAGAACGCTGATGCAACAAGGAAGATAGCTAGGAGAAGTGCGCCTAGATCTGCATAGACTCCAAGAGCAACATACAGACCGCCAATGATCAGCATTAATCCGGTGACAATTACCGAAAGCTTTGCCGCTGGGACCTTCTTATATTGCGCATAGCCTGTCATGGCCTGAAGTTTGGTTAAGTGTGCGATACCTGAGTTGATAAAGATCAGTGCAAAAAGCACACGACCAAGCACAAGGAGGATATCCATATTTTCCTTTCATAGTGGGACATGAATTAGTTGAAGGGTAAACTAATTTTATTGAAATTTCAACTAATTCAGCGTGTCGGGGAAAGAAAAACCGCGCTCAGCCGAAGCCGAGCGCGGTTTTTGCTAACCCTTAAATTAAGGATTTACTTTGGTGATACGTCCATCTAGGGCAGGGATTTGAATCGCCTTACCGCCAGCTGAAGCCTCTTGTACCGCTTCAATAAAGACATCTACGAGAAGTCCACGTAGTTTGGCCTTTGAAGGGGTGAAGAAGCCGACATAACCATCTCCGCCGTAAATCATGAAATCAGGAACTGCAACGCTGTACTCCTTGGAGTCCTTTGCAATCGCTGTTCCATTTGGCAAGGTCACACTCTGAACTCTGGATCCAACTGGCTTTGAGGTATCAAAACTGAATTTGAATCCGGAGATCTGCGGGAAGCGACCATCGCCAGGCCAGTTGCTAACGCCATTTTCTAGCGCCTTCCAAAGATTTTCACCAGTGATTACTGAAACTCCGACTGTATTACCAAATGGGTAGACAGCGAGAGCATCACCAAGGGTTACATCAAATGGAGCGACCTTGTCAGTGCCTGGACGGTTGTAGCTCTTATTTGCTGGAACATAGGTATTAGCAGGGAACCTGTCGCGGATTCCGCCACCATTTATGTAAGCAAAGTCAGTTGCATACTTCTTGCGCATTGCATCTGCAGTGAAGTTACCGATTGCTGCCTCACCTGCACGTTGCACCTGAGGTGTGCCACCTTGAGCAAAGATTCCGTTGACTGAACCAATCTTCACATCAAGCTTGGAATTCAACTGATCCTTGTACTTTTTCACCAAAGCTGCACCATCTGCATTTGGTGTCAATGAAGCAAAGCTGGATCGAGTGACAACATCAACATTTGAGCCACGAACTCGACCTGACGCATCGAGGCAGACATTTACTCTGTTGTATTCCTGTCCGGCATTGCGAACCATGGCAACTAGAGAACCGTTAACCGCTGCGTTTCCAGCTAGTGCTGAGTTATAGGTCTGGTGACTATGGCCACCGAACACAACTGCGGCACCCTTGATTTGCTTTGCTAAATCAATCAATTTGCCCCTTGCTTCACCATCGCGGTTTTCCTGCCATCCCTGATGTAGGAGTGCAACTACGAAATCGGCACCGGCTGCTTTCGCCTGCTTAATCGCTGCATTTACACCATCTACATTTGCTGAGATGACCAGATCCTTACCGTTGAAGGTTAGGTTGCCAGGGAAAATCTGCTCTTTGGTTTCTTCAGTATTTGCACCGACAAAACCGACCTTAACTCCACCGCGTTCTACGATGTGGAAAGTTTTGGCTGCTTTTGCACCGCTGGTTAGTGGCTCAAGTGAGCTGTAGTTAGAGGCAACCCACTGGAAATCAGAGGCGGCAATAACTTTGCGCACATGTGCCAAGTCGCGATCATGTTCATGGTTTCCAAAACCTGAAACATCAAACTTTAAAAGGTTCATTGATTCAACAGTTGGCATCTCTTCAAACTGACTTGAGATTGGAGGAGAAGCACCAAAGTTATCTCCAGCTGACATTGTGAAGGTTGCTGGATTCTTTGCACGCTCTGCGGCAAAGGCGCTCATAAGAAGTGCGGTACCAGCATTTGCTGAAGTTCCTTCAATTGCGCCGTGGAAATCGCTGAGCTGCAATAGTTGAACAGCTTTCCATGAGCTCTTTGTAACTCGAGCAAGATCAGTTGCACTAAATGTCTTACTCCAGGTTCCAGCGCGAGAGAATCCATATGCATTGACCGCTCTAATTGAGAGGTTTGCGCTGGTTTGGCCTTCAATAATTGGCAGAGTAACAACACCGGTAGTTGTTGCTGGCAAAGTTATTGGGCAGGAGCCCTCTCCGCCAGAAAGAACATATGCATTTACTGCAGGTGATGCAGTTACTTTGTCGAAGACAACTCGAACACCGCTTGATGTTACATATGCCTTCTTAATGACTGGAGCTGCAGGGACGGCAAAGGTATTTGCAGTGACCTGCGGGGAAGTGAGCACCACTAGTGCGGAGGTTGCTAGAGCTATAGCGCTGGCAACCGCAGAGATGCGAAGACGGAGGGGTTTGCCCTGGGTCTGCGTTTGAGAGGTATGTGTGATCACGGGCGGATACTGGCACGAACTCGGTGACGGTTAGGCGACAGACGCGTGTCTGAGGGGTAAAGAACCGGGCTTGTGTCTGTCAGAGTAGGCCGCTAAGGTTCGAACAAATGTTCGAAAAATCTGAAATATATCTAGCTGGCGGCGAACCCATCGAGTTTGTCCACAATGGCCAGCGCTTTCGCATACACACAGTTCTCTCCTCCTGGCGGGAGTCGGGTGGCTGGTGGAATCGGGCCAGTGATGGCTTATTCCGCCCCGATGATGGATCGCGGATTCTCTGGCGGGTTGAGGCGGCTCCAATCGGAGCGATGAAAACCTTTGAGATAGAGCGAGAAGAGGGCGTTGGTTTGTGGCGAATCCGGCCTACCTCTAGACCTGCTTAAAGAGAAAAAATTATGAGCTTCACCCATCTACATGTAGCTAGTGGTTTCTCATTTAAATATGGCACCACCTTGCCTGACGCGTTAGTCGCTCAAGCTAGAGATTTTGGCATGCACTCCATGGCTCTAACTGATCGCGATGGTTTATCTGGCGCCATTAGATTCACTCAAAGCTGTCTGGAAAATCAAATATCGCCAATAATCGGTATTGATATCTCATATGAAAATCAAACTCGAATTACCTTGCTGGCTACGCCAGGCAAGGGTTGGTCATCTTTGGTCAGGGTTGTTACTCAACTTAAAAATTATGGTGCACCTTGCGATCTTAACTTTTTAAAGCAAAACTCAAACTACACCAAAAACCTACTAGCTTTACATGGTCCAGATTCAGAGATATCCCGGGCCTTAACCTCACGGCGTTATGACAAAGCTTTACTAATTTTCAACTCCACCCGCGATCTATTTTTAGATCAGAGCATCGAGTGCGTATCCCATTTGATTTATGGTGATGGCCCAAAATCCACCACCCATGCTGCCCGAATGCTTAATTTTGCGCGGGATCATGATTTGCCAGCGGTTTTAACAAATGCGGTGCGAATGAAAAGCAGAGAAGATGCACCGATAGCTGATGTATTAGATGCTACCCGCCACTTACTACCGCTACATAAAAAAGTGGTAGAACGTAAAAACGCTGAAGCTTTTTTGAAAAACTCAGATGAGATGGTTTTTCTCGCAGAGAAAATCGCAGCTGCTGCCGGAGAAAGAAATGCAAAGCAACTATTAAAAACTACGAAAGATTGGGCGGAGCGTGCGGTTTTATCACCACAATCAGATATTGGATTAGGTTCAATCCATCTTCCCGAGCCACATGTTGTGGGAGCTAAATCTCAACTAGAGCTAACCGCACAGCTTCGGTCTCGAGCCTATGCCGGGGTTAATTGGCGTTATGGAGATTTGAGTTCAGAGGTAGAGGAGCGTCTAAATAAAGAGCTCTCCATAATCGCTAGCTTGGGTTATGAATCTTACTTTTTAACAGTTGCAGATATAACTGATAGAGCGCGAAATAGCGGGATCCGAGTGGCGGCCCGGGGTAGCGGTGCTGGCTCCTTGGTATGTCATCTTCTAGGGATATCTGGCGTCGAACCTTTATCGCTCGGTCTATTAATGGAGCGATTCTGTTCACCGCTTCGTAAAGCGCTGCCAGATATAGATATAGATGTTGAATCAGCTCGTAGATTAGAGATTTACGATCAAGTCTTTGAGAGTTACCAACAACGCTGCGCCACAGTTGCGATGTTTGATAAGTATCGAGCCCGTCATGCAATTCGAGATGTAGGTGCGGCGTTATCACTGCCACCTATGGAGATAGATCTAGTAGCAAAATCTCTGCCTTATATTCGAGCTAGAAATATCTCTCAGGCTTTAGAAAATCTGCCAGAGTTGAAAAATCTAAACCTGACATCTGGCAATTGGAAGATGGCGATTGGGCTTGCTGAAAGATTAGATGGCTTACCACGAAACTTGGCGATGCACCCTTGTGCTGTAGTTATCTCCGACATTGGTCTTTATGACCGCGCCCCAATTGAAACAAATGCCAGCAACTATCCAATGGTGCAATGGGATAAGGATGATGTTGAAGCTATCGGGCTTTTAAAGCTAGATATTCTCGGGGTCAGGATGCAATCAGCTTTGGCTTATTCAGTATCTGAGATTAAAAGAACCTCCAATCTTTCCCTTGATTTAGATGGCATTCCACTAGATGATGAAAAGACCTTCGAGCTTATTCAATCAACTAAGACATTGGGTTTATTTCAGATTGAAAGTCCGGGTCAGCGAGAGTTAGTAGGAAAGTTCGCGCCACAAAGCTTTACCGATCTAATTATTGATATCTCACTTTTCCGCCCCGGCCCAGTTAAGAGCGACATGATTACCCCTTTTCTTAATGCTCGCCAAGGCTGGAAAGCGCGAGAGATTTTTCATCCTGACTTGCTGGAGATTCTCGATGACACCGAAGGGGTAGTTGTTTTCCACGAACAGGTAATTGAAATTATCGCCAAATTAGGGGGCGTCTCCTTGGCTGAAGCTGATGAAAAACGTCGTGCTTTAGGGGATAAGGAGGGGCAACAAGAGGTTTGCGATTGGTTTTTTCCAGCAGCTACAGCGCGGGGTTACTCCTTAGAGATTGTTACCAAGATGTGGGAGGTGCTGCGCGCCTTTGCCTCATTCGGATTTTGTAAGGCTCATGCTGCAGCCTTTGCTTTGCCTACCTATCAATCAGCCTGGCTAAAAGCTCATTACCCGGCCGCCTTTTTAGCTGGGGTCTTAACCCATGATCCTGGAATGTATCCCAAGCGTTTGATACTTGATGAGGCAAGAAGGTTTGGAGTAAAGATTGAAAAGCTGGATATAAATAAATCTGACCGCAGCTACAGAGTTGAAAATGATTCCAGTATTCGCCTAGCCCTAGCTGATGTATCTGGAATCAGCGATGGCGAGATTGATGCGATATTGAGTAATCGCCCTTTTGTTGATTTAGCTGATTTTGTGCACCGCAGTGGCGTAAGCCGCCCCACCTGTGAAGCACTGTTAATGGTTGGAGCTTTTGATGCTTTATATCCCGATACTTTGAATCATAGGGATTTATTACTGCATTTAAATGATCTCTATAAATGGTCCCGCACCTCAAGCAAGGCGTTGTTAAATTTAAGTGGTTCTCAACTCACCTTTGGCTTTACTCCAGAGTTATCTAAAACCGGCCTGCCTGATCTGCGAGCCTACGAGCAGGTCAGAAATGAAATAGAGTTTTTAGGGATGGATGTCTCTCATCACATGATGGAGTTCTATGCTGAATTTTTAAATCAAATTGGAGCGGTTAAATCCTCAGATTTAATAAAGCAACGTTCTAACTCCTCAGTTCTAGTGGCTGGGGTAAAGGTGATTTTGCAAACCCCACCGATTCGCTCTGGTAAGAGGGTTATCTTTGTAACCCTAGATGATGGCAATGGCTGTAGCGATGCAACCTTTTTTGAAGATGCACAACGCTCTTATGCCGAGACGCTCTATAACTCAAAGCTACTTTTAGTCAGAGGCAATTTACGTCGCACTGGTGCCCGCGGTGTTTCGATACGAGCAACAGGGGCGTGGGATTTATCAGCTGCCTATGAAAAGTGGCGTAATCTCGCGCTTTGTGAGTGAACCCATGCCAGAACATTCCACGATTCTGCATGTTGATATGGATGCATTTTTCGCATCTGTCTCTGAGCTGGATTATCCGCAGTACAAAGGCAAAGCCTTAGTAGTGGGTGCTGGAGCACGTGGTGTAGTGCTGTCGGCAAATTATGAAGCTAGAAAATTCGGCATCAGAGCCGCCATGCCAGTGGCTCGGGCACAACGGATGGCGCCAAAGGCAATATTTATTCCACCAAATCATGAAAGGTATTCAGAGGTATCTCGCAAAGTTATGGAGATTTTTCTGGAGTTCACCCCTTATGTAGAGCCGCTTTCTCTAGATGAGGCCTTTCTTGACGTAACTGGATCGAAAAGATTATTTGGAACGGG
>RFSC01000003.1 GCA_009924185.1 Actinomycetota bacterium | reverse complement strand
TAACTGGTGCATACATAGCGGTTGCCAGTGGTGAGGTCAGCGAGTATCAGCTCAATCGCCTTCGCTCCTTTGTCGACCCAAGTGCTGACCCACAAGCCAGTGGCTACCAACTCAGACAGGCTCGTATCACAATTGGCTCAGGCGGATTATTTGGAAAAGGTTTGTTTGACGGGCCACAGACAAATGGCAGATTTGTTCCTGAACAACAAACCGACTTTATTTTTACCGTTGCAGGAGAAGAGTTAGGTTTTCTCGGATCTGGCTTAATTCTTATTTTGTATTTTGTAATCTTGATGAGAGCGTTTTCAATTGCACGTCGCACCAATGATTTGTTTGGTCGCATGGTTTGTGTTGGCGTTATCGCCTGGTTCTCATTTCAGATTTTTGAGAATATCGGCATGACTATGGGCTTGATGCCGATGACCGGAGTTCCATTGCCTTTCCTCTCCTATGGCGGCTCCAGTATGTTCGCAAACCTCATCGGGGTGGGCTTGTTGCAAAATGTCTACCAGCGAACACGGTAGTTGGATTCACGCTCAAATTAGGCTCGCTGACCCCGTTTCTGCCATACTTCGGGGGTTCGAATCGCCTCAATATCTCGAGGTCGCCAGGACCGCTCTTTAGGTGCGGTCGGCTGATCCAGATACAGGCGCCACCAGAGATTTTTTTAATAATGACCGCAGGGTCATTAACTAGGAAACTTTCTAGAAACTAAAAAGGATTTGATCGTATGGCTGATGAGCCAAAAAAAGTGCGTAAGCGCGCTGTAAAGAAAGCCGCTACCAAAGAGAGCGTTGCCAAAACTTCAGAGAAGAGCGCAGACAAACCTGCGGAGAAGAAGAGCAAAGCAGCCGGAGCTATCCCTGCACCAATCTTCCAAGCGGCACCAGTAGTTGCAGCAGCCCCAAAAGCTAAGGCAGCAAAAGCACCTGCCAAGAAATCCTCTGAAAGTATCGCTGAAACTGAGAGCGAGAATGAAAACCGTCGTCGCCGCCGCCGACGTGGTGGCCGTGGACGCCGCCGTTCTGACAAAGATGGTGGCGAGGATCAGCTCTCTGAGAACCCCGCATCTGCTTCTGTAGATGAGGAGTCAGCAACCTCTGTTGCATTTAAAAAGCGTCGCCGTCGCCGTCGTTCGGGTTCAGATGGTGTAACTCCGGGGGAGACCGTCGAAGAAGATGGCGTAGTCACAGTAGTTAAGGTGCGCGAATCTCGTCCTGCTCAAGAGAAGCCGGCGAGAGAACGCAAGAACTTTGATCGAAATGATCGAGGTGGACGTAATGACCGCCGCTTCCGTGATCGCGATAGAGATCGGGGCCGCGAACGTCATCGTTATAACGATTACAAATCTGATTACCGCGAAAACCGTCGCCGCGGAACAATTTTGACCGATGCAGAGTTCTTAGCAAGACGCGAATCAGTTGATCGAGAGATGTTGGTCCGCCAGCAAGGAGATCGTACCCAGATCGCGATTTTGGAAGACAATGTTTTGGTAGAGCATTATGTAAATCGCAATAGCAATATCTCATATGTAGGCAATGTTTACCTTGGTAAGGTACAAAACGTTTTGCCTTCTATGGAGGCTGCCTTCGTTGATATTGGTAAAGGCCGCAATGCCGTTCTTTATGCTGGCGAGGTCAACTGGGATGCAGCAGGTTTAACTGATAACCAAGAACGCAAAATCGAGAGAGTTTTGAAGACCGGACAATCCGTATTGGTGCAGGTAACAAAAGATCCAATCGGCCAAAAAGGTGCTCGTCTAACTAGCCAGATTTCATTACCTGGTCGATACCTGGTTTATGTTCCTGGTGGCGGAATGAGTGGAATTTCCCGTCGCTTGCCAGACTCAGAGCGGGCTCGTTTGAAAGAGATCTTAAAAGGATTGATCTCTGATGAAGAGGGCGTCATCGTGCGTACTGCAGCTGAAGGTGCATCTGATGAAGAGTTGACCCGCGATGTAGTCAGATTAAAGGCGCAATGGGAAGACATCAAAAAGAAGTCAGAGAGCACCAATGTAAATGCTCCCACTCTGCTTTATGGAGAGCCTGATCTAACGGTTCGCGTAATTCGCGACATCTTCAATGAAGATTTCCGCAAGCTAACTGTTCAAGGTGATGGTGCTTGGGAAGACATCAACAATTATCTCGGTCATATCGCACCAGAGTTGATTTCAAAAATCGAGAAGTGGACAGGGGTTAAAGATCTGTTCACTGAGAATCGTGTTGATGAGCAGTTGGCCAAAGCATTAGATCGCAAGGTTTATCTTCCATCAGGTGGTTCATTGGTTATTGATCGCACCGAAGCGATGGTCGTAATCGATGTAAACACTGGAAAGTTCATCGGTAAAGGTGGAAACCTTGAAGAGACCGTTACCAAGAATAACCTTGAGGCCGCCGAGGAGATCGCCCGTCAACTACGCCTTCGCGATTTAGGTGGAATTATCGTTATCGATTTCATCGATATGATTTTGGAATCAAACCGCGAGCAAGTTTTGCGTCGCCTAGTTGAGTGTTTAGGGAGAGATCGCACTAAGCATCAGGTTGCTGAGGTCACCTCGCTTGGTTTGGTTCAAATGACCCGCAAGCGCGTTGGACAAGGTTTGATTGAAGCCTTCTCCACGACCTGTGAAAGCTGCGGTGGACGAGGAATTCATGTTCATATGGAGCCGGTAAATAAGAAATCTTTGGACCGTGAAATCACTCCAACTCATGATCAAGCCCAAGATCACGCTGCAGATCATCTCGAAGAATCCGAGCCCGAGGCTGTTTCCGAGGAAGCGGCTGAGGAGAGCCAAGATTCTGAGGAGAAACCCCGTTTTGGCCGGAAGCGCCGCAGAGCCGCAAGCTCTGGGGTCGTGACCGCCTAACCCAGTTTGACCCAAATACGGAGTAATCCGTAACCTAGCCCCCTGTTTGAAGGACCCTTAAGAAGGGCCACTGGAAGGAAAATCGTGTACGCAATTGTTAAAGCTGGCGGCCGCCAGGAGAAAGTCGCTGTCGGCGATACCGTCTTTGTAGACCGTATTGATGCTGCAGCTGGCTCAACCGTAACCTTTCCTGCTGTTTTGGTAGTTGATGGTGCTGCTGTTACCTCAGATCCAAAGCTCCTTTCAGGCGTAAAAGTAACTGGCGAAGTTGTTGCAGAGGTAAAGGGTCCAAAGATCCATATCCTGCGTTACAAGAGCAAGACTGGTTATCGTCGTCGTCAAGGTTTCCGTTCTAAGAACACTCGCGTGAAAATCACTGCGATTAACGGTGTGAAGTAAGGGGTAGCAAAAAATGGCATCCAAAAAAGGCGTCTCCTCAACCCGTAACGGTCGTGATTCCAATCCACAGTTCCTTGGCATCAAGCGTTTTGGTGGACAGGTTGTAAACAGTGGCGAGATTCTTGTTCGTCAACGTGGCACCAAGTTTCACCCAGGTAAGAATGTAGGAATCGGCAAAGATGACACTTTGTTTGCACTCGCATCAGGCTCAGTTGAGTTTTCAAGTGCACGTGGTCGTCGCGTAGTTAACATCGTTCCGGTTTCCTAACACAACGGACTTAATAAATTGCGGGTCCGTAAACACGGGCCCGTTTTTTATTTCAAAAACAAATAACTCAAGTTAAGGAAAGAAGGGGAGAAGATGACAACATTTGTTGATCGAGTAACCCTTCATGCTTCCGCCGGAAAAGGTGGAGATGGTTGTGTTTCAGTACATCGCGAAAAATTTGTGCCCCTAGGTGGACCAGATGGCGGCAGTGGTGGACGCGGTGGAGATGTAATTCTGGTTGTTGATTCCAGCGTTACGACTTTGTTGGATTTCCATCATTCACCACATCGCAGCGCTAGCTCTGGAAGACAGGGTTATGGTGCATTGAAAAATGGTCCTGATGGCGAAGATTTAATTTTGGGTGTTCCAAATGGCACAGTAGTAATGACAAAAGATGGTCGAGTATTGGCTGATTTGATCGGCACTGGCACCCGCTTTGTTGCTGCAAAAGGTGGCATGGGTGGTTTAGGCAATAACGCGTTAGCCTCTTCACGCAGACGCGCTCCTGGTTTTGCTTTACTTGGAGAGCCAGGCGAAAAGCGAACTTTAATTCTCGAACTCAAATCTGTAGCTGATATCGGGTTAATTGGTTATCCCAGCGCTGGAAAATCATCATTAGTTGCAGCCATCTCTGCGGCACGTCCCAAGATTGCGGATTATCCCTTTACAACTTTGGCACCAAATCTCGGTGTAGTTCAAGCAGGTGAATCTCGTTTTACCGTTGCAGATGTACCTGGTCTTATCCCTGGCGCATCTGAAGGAAAAGGTTTGGGCTTACAGTTTTTGCGCCATGTCGAGCGTTGTGCTGCGTTAGTGCATGTCTTGGATTGTGGAACATTGGAGAGTGACCGTGACCCCATCAAAGACTTTGAGATTATTGAAAATGAATTGCAAAAGTATGCTCAGGATTTAAGTGATAGACCAAGAATTGTGGTTTTAAACAAAGTCGATTTGCCTGATGGTAAAGCCATGGCGGATATGGTGGAACCGGTATTGCGTGAGCGCGGTTATGAGGTTTATCAGATCTCTGCTGCTGCACGAATTGGATTAGAGCCGATGTTGTATGCGATGGCCAGGTTGGTAAATGAGTACCGTGCCAAGCAAAGCCAGGAGGAGAAGGCAAGAATTGTTCTGCGCCCTACACCTGTTGATGATGCTGGATTTAAAGTCACCGCCAATGAGGATGGATCATTTACTGTAGTTGGAGCACGTCCAGAGCGTTGGGTGCACCAAACTAACTTTGGAAATGCAGAAGCGGTTGGTTATTTAGCAGATCGCCTGGCAAGTTTGGGTGTGGAGAAAGAGCTGTTCAAACTGGGCGCCAAGCAAGGCGATGAGGTACGCATCGGTATTGGAGATGATGCGGTTATCTTTGATTGGGAGCCAACCATTGAAGCTGGTGCTGAATTGCTTTCAGGCCCACGCGGTGATGATCTACGTATTCCACGAGGTTGGGAAAAGTTTGATGAGGAAGCTGTCGACCAACTCGATGATGAAGAGTTGGCTCAGCAATGGGAGTACAACATCTCTGATCCAACCAATCCTCGAATAGAGGATGATCAGAAATGAGTCGCCATGTTGTTACAGATGCACGCCGCATCGTAATTAAAATTGGTTCATCATCTCTGACTGGAAAAGATGGAGCTGGTTTAGACCAATCCGCTGTTTCCAAGCTAGTCGATGCTGTTGCGCAGCTTAAGCAAAAAGGTAAAGAGGTAATTGTCGTATCTTCAGGTGCGATTGCTGCGGGTTTGGCACCACTTGGTTTGCATGCTCGGCCACAGGATCTAGCGACACAACAAGCGGCGGCATCTGTCGGACAGGGATTGTTGATCCATAGCTATACCGAATCTTTCCGACGTCACTCAATTACCGCCTCTCAGGTGCTCTTGACGATTGAAGATATTGTGCGCCGTTCGCACTATCAGAACGCTCAGCGCACCCTTTTCAAACTCTTACAACTTGGCGTGGTTCCCATCATCAATGAAAATGACTCGGTTGGAACACAAGAGATTAGATTCGGAGACAACGATCGCATCGCCGCATTGGTTTCGCATCTGGTTGGAGCTGATCTACTAGTTCTAGTAACTGATGTGGATGCTCTCTATGACGCGCCTCCTACTCAGCCTAATGCGCAGAAAATCTCTGAGGTAAAAAGTATTGAACAGCTTGAAGAGGCCGATATCGGTGGCGCTGGCTCTAAAGTCGGCAGCGGTGGAATGGTGACCAAGATTGAAGCTGCTCGCATATCAACCGGTGCCGGAATTCCCATGCTGTTGACCTCACTAGACGAGGTTTCGCAATCAATTTCTGGTTCAGAGCACGGAACTCTTTTTGTTGCTTTATCTAATAAGAAATCCTCGCGTTTGTTGTGGTTGGCACATGCAGCAACCCCAAGAGGAAGATTGATTTTGGATGATGGAGCTGTAACGGCACTAAAGGAAAAAGGTGTTTCCTTGTTACCTGCTGGCGTTACTGCAGTCGAGGGAGAGTTCAGTTCAGGAGATACAGTGGAATTGGCTAGTAGCTCTGGTTTAGTGATTGCTCGTGGATTAGTCGCTTTTGATGCCGAGGAAATTCCACAAATGCTGGGACGCTCCACCAAAGATTTAGCGAAGGAGCTAGGACCTGAGTATGAGCGGGAGTTGGTCCACCGCGATGATTTGGTATTGCTATGAGTAATGACAAGTTAATTGCAGATTTGGCTGACTTAGCTAGACAAGCGGCGCGTACTTTGGTCGCTGCCTCATACCAGCAACGTCAATCAGCGTTGTTGGCTATCGCCGATGCCCTTGAGAGCAATCAAGAGCGGATTATTTCGGCCAATCAAGCCGATATGGAGCAGGGCAAGAGTTCAGGATTGAACGCCCAACTTCTAGATCGTTTAATGCTTGATGCATCCAGAGTTAAGGGAATCGCTAATGGTGCTCGTAAAGTAGCCGCATTGCCGAATCCATTAGGAAATGTAATTAGAGAGCGAACCTTAGAAAACGGTTTACATCTGCAACAAATCTCTGTTCCTTTTGGTGTTGTAGGAATGGTTTATGAGGCAAGGCCAAATGTCACAGTCGATGCAGCCGTAATCTTGTTGATGTCGGGTAATGCCGCGTTGTTACGTGGTTCTTCTTCTGCAGAAAAAAGTAACGCCGTTTTGGTAGAGGTGATGAGAGAAACCCTGGCCAAAACTGAGATTTCTCCAGATGTATTGCAACTAATTCCTTCTCATGATCGTGACACCACCCGGGCACTTTTGCACGCCAGAGGAAAAGTCGATTTGGTAATTCCACGGGGAAGTGCGGCTCTGATTCGCATGGTGGTTGATGAGTCAACTGTTCCAACTATTGAAACAGGTGCTGGCGTTTGCCATGTTTACGTAGATTCAGCGGCGGACTTAGAAAAGGCCTTGCCGATTCTTATCAATTCAAAGTGCCATCGCCCCAGTGTTTGCAATGCTGCAGAAAGTTTGTTGGTACATAAGGATGTTGCCAAGGAATTTCTCCCCAAGGCGCTTCAGGCTTTGCATAACTCAGGTGTCGTTCTGCATTGCGACTCCAACGTCTTGGAGATAGCAAAATCTCTAAACATTCCTGCCTCTTTGGCCAGTAATGAGAGCTGGTCTACCGAGTACGGCGTTCTGGAGATGAATGTAGGGGTTGTTCCATCTCTATTAGCAGCAGCGGATCACATTTTGAAGTACGGAACAAACCACACAGAAGCCATAGTTACTGAATCTAAAGAGAACGCTGATGCATTTATTGCGCTGTCTGATTGTGCTGCGGTCATGGTAAATGCCTCAACTAGATTTACCGATGGCGAAGAGATGGGCTTTGGTGCAGAGATCGGTATCTCAAATCAGAAGTTACATGCTCGAGGACCCATGGGACTAGAACAGATGACAACAACCACATGGATAGTAAGAGGGGATGGCCAAATCCGGAAGTAATTCGCGCGAAGCGCGGAACTCTCGGTAAGGTGACCCTCATGTCCAACATCTCTCGCGATGATGTAGCCAATCTAGCTAAGTTGGCCCGAATAGATATGTCAGATAACGAGCTAGATCATCTCTCCAATGAACTTTCTGTGATTCTCGATGCGGTTGCGAGGGTTCAAGAGGTTGCAGGTGCTGATGTTCCACCTACTTCACATCCCCTTCCACTGAAAAATGTATTCAGAGCAGATGAGGTGCGTCCAAGTTTGACCCCAGAAGAAGCTTTATCAGGTGCACCTGCTCACGAAGAGCAGAGATTCAAAGTGCCACAGATTTTGGGTGAAGAGTAATGATCAATAAATCCGCAACTGAAATGGCGGCCGCTCTTAAAGCTGGAGAGATTTCAAGTGTTGAACTTACTCAAGCCCATTTAGATCAAATTACAAAAGTTGATTCAGAGGTTCATGCCTTCTTGTATGTTGACAACGAAGGGGCTCTATCTCAGGCGCGTGCGATTGATGAGAAACGCAAGAGTGGTGTCGATCTTCCACCACTAGCTGGAGTTCCGCTCGCGCTCAAAGATGTAATGACACAAAAAGGAGTTCCAACAACCTGTGGTTCAAAGATGTTGGAAGGTTGGCGTCCGCCATATGACTCCACAGTTGTAACCCGTTTAAAGGAAAACGGTGTTGTTATTTTGGGCAAGACCAATATGGATGAGTTTGCAATGGGTTCCTCCACAGAAAACTCAGCTTATGGACCAACTCACAACCCTTGGGACTTAACTCGAATTCCTGGCGGATCAGGAGGCGGTTCCTCTGCAGCGCTTGCTGCATTTGAGGCACCACTTGCAATTGGTACTGATACTGGTGGTTCAATTCGTCAGCCTGCAGCTGTCACCGGAACCGTAGGAGTAAAGCCAACCTATGGGGGAGTTTCCCGCTACGGATTGGTTGCCTTTTCATCATCCCTTGATCAAGCAGGGCCATGTGCCCGCACCGTCCTAGATGCTGCATATCTACATGAAGCAATTGGCGGTTATGACAAATTAGATTCCACATCAATTAATGCACCAGTTCCACCAGTGGTTGCTGCTGCCAAAGATGGCAATGTCAAAGGTATGAAGATTGGTGTAATCAAGGAGCTGCAAGGCGACGGTTATCAACCAGGTGTCTTAAAACTATTTAATGAATCTCTCGAACTGCTTGCCCAGCAAGGTGCGGAGATTGTTGAGGTTTCTTGCAAGTACTTTGATTATGCATTGGCCGCTTACTATCTAATTGCACCAAGTGAATGCTCCTCCAACTTGGCTCGCTTTGATGCGATGCGTTATGGAATGCGGGTCGGTTCTGGTTCAGCAGAGGATGTCATGAATCTGACACGACAGGCTGGATTTGGCCGCGAGGTAAAGCGACGCATTATTTTGGGAACCTACGCATTATCAAGTGGTTACTACGATGCGTATTACGGCAGTGCGCAAAAAGTCCGCACCTTAATCTCTCGTGATTTCGAAAACGCTTTTAAGTTAGCTGATGTGTTGGTATCACCAACCGCCCCTACCACCGCTTTCAAAATTGGTGAAAAGGCTAATGACCCAATCGCTATGTATCTAAATGACATCGCAACCATTCCAACCAACCTAGCTGGAATCGGTGGCATGTCGCTTCCATCAGGACTGGCAGAAGAAGATGGTTTGCCAGCTGGATTCCAAATCATGGCCCCTGCCATGCAAGATGATCGTATGTACAAAGTGGGTTCTGCTCTTGAAGCGGCGTTAGTATCTAAATGGGGTCAACCAATTTTGGCCTCAGCTCCAAAGTTAGGAGCGAAGTAATGGCATTGAAGTATGAGGATGTGATTGCAAAGTACGAACCAGTGCTTGGTCTAGAGGTGCATGTCGAACTTGGCACCGAATCCAAGATGTTTTGTGGCTGCAATACGGTATTTGGAGCGGCGCCGAATACTCAGACCTGTCCTGTTTGCCTAGGTCTTCCAGGATCTCTTCCCGTCGTAAACGGCAAAGCGATTGAGTACACGATTGCTATTGGTCTAGCTCTTAACTGTTCTATTGCGCCATTTTCTCGATTTGCTCGCAAGAATTACTTCTACCCTGACATGCCGAAGAACTTTCAAACCTCTCAATACGATGAACCGATCTGCGTGAATGGTTATTTGGATGTAACTATTGATACCGAAGAGGGACCCAAGGAGTTTCGCATTGAAATTGAACGGGTTCATATGGAAGAGGACACCGGAAAGTCTCTGCACATGGGTGGAGCCACTGGTCGAATCCATGGTGCTGATTACTCTTTATTGGATTACAACCGAGCTGGAATTCCGCTAGTTGAAATTGTAACTAGGGTCATTACTGGAACTGGAAAGTATGCACCAGAGGTTGCCCGAGCTTATGTTTCAGAGCTGCGGGATATTTTGCGCGGACTTGGTGTTAGCGATGTAAAGATGGAGCAGGGCTCGCTACGTTGTGATGCCAATGTTTCATTGCGTCCGATTGGCGTCGAAAAACTTGGCACCAGAAGTGAAACAAAAAACGTAAACTCACTTCGTTCTGTAGAGCGAGCGGTCCGCGGTGAAATGATTCGCCATGCTGAACTGCTAAACAAAGGTGAGAAGGTAGTTCAGGAAACTAGACATTTCCATGAAGACACCGGCTTGACCACACCAGGTCGCTCAAAGGAGCAGGCCGAGGATTATCGCTACTTCCCAGAGCCAGATTTAGTGCCGGTAGCTCCGACCGCTGAGTTGATCGAAAAGATTAAGAGCTCTCTGCCAGAAAAACCTTCGGTGAGAAGAAGGAAGTTACAAGAGGCATGGCAGGTACCAGATAAAGAAATGGCGGCGATGATTAACGCCGATGTTCTTGATTTGGTTGAAGCCACAGTGAAATTGGGTGCCGACCCATCTCGAGCTAGATCTTGGTGGCTAGGGGAGATTGCTCGGTTAGCCAATGAAAAAGGTGTTGCTGCAGCCGAACTTCCAATTAGCTCAGCTGATGTTGCTGAAATTGTTGCACTCTTAGAAAAGGGCGAACTGACAGATAAGTTGGCTCGTCAGGTGGTTGAAGGTGTTATTGCTGGAGAAGGAAGACCCTCAGAAATAATTAAGATTCGCGGGATTCAGGTTGTCTCCGATGACTCTGCACTTATGGCCGCGATTGAAAAGGCGATTGCAGCTCAACCAGATGTTGCAGAAAAGGTTAGAGGCGGACATGTTCCAGCAGCTGGAGCTTTGATTGGCGCGGTCATGAAAGAAACAAAGGGACAGGCCGACGCAGCCAAGGTTCGTGAACTTCTTCTAAAGCATTTAGGTCAGGCCTAAGTAGGATTCGGCTATGAGTAATCCGATGAAGCCACGCTCTCATGTTGTAACTGATGGTCTAGAGCGGGCTCCAGCTCGTGGAATGTTGCGGGCAGTTGGAATGCAGGATGAAGATTTTGCTAAGCCGCAGATTGGTATCGCATCCTCCTGGAATGAAATTACTCCATGCAATCTTTCTCTAGATCGCTTAGCCAAAGCCTCTAAGCAAGGAGTTATTGAGGCTGGCGGATTTCCCATGCAGTTTGGAACCATTTCAATATCAGATGGAATATCAATGGGACATGAGGGAATGCACTTCTCTCTTGTTTCTCGCGAAGTTATCGCAGACTCAGTTGAAACTGTCATGCAGGCAGAGCAACTAGATGGCATGGTGACCTTTGCCGGATGCGACAAATCACTTCCCGGAATGATGATGGCAGCTGCCCGACTAGATGTTGCAAGCGTTTTTGTTTACGCCGGTTCGACTTTGCCAGGTCAGGTAGATGGAAAAGATGTAACCATCATCGATGCCTTTGAAGCTGTTGGCGCATGTGCGCGCGGCCTCATTACCCGCGAACAGGTAGACAAAATTGAACGTGCAATCTGCCCAGGAGAGGGTGCATGCGGTGGTATGTACACCGCAAACACCATGGCCACCATTGGTGAAGCAATCGGCTTGTCATTGCCTGGCTCAGCAGCGCCCCCAGCGGTAGATCGCAGACGTGACACTTATGCGATTAAGTCAGGTGCAGCCGTTGTAGAGCTGATCCGCCAAGGAATAACTACACGTCAGATTCTTACCAAGCGAGCTTTTGAAAATGCGATAACCGCATTGATGGCTTTAGGTGGTTCTACAAACGCGGTTCTTCATCTTCTGGCGATAGCACATGAAGCACGTGTTGATTTAACGTTAGATGATTTCCATCGCATTGGATCAAAGGTGCCGCTGCTGGGTGACTTAAAGCCATTTGGTCGATTTGTTATGAGCGATGTCGACAAGGTAGGCGGAATTCCAGTTGTACTCAAGGCTTTGTTAGATGCTGGACTTCTACATGGTGATTGCTTAACTGTAACCGGCAAAACCATGGCGGAGAATTTAGCTGATGTAAATCCACCAGATCCCGATGGTGATATTTTGAAAGCTACAAGCAATCCGATGGCAACAACTGGTGGCATCACGATTTTGGGTGGCAGTTTGGCGCCAGAGGGAGCGGTTACCAAAGTTGCTGGAGTTGGAGTAGATGTTTTTGAAGGACCTGCAAAAGTTTTTGATCGTGAACAATCTGCAATGCAGGCTCTGGAGGATGGAACCATTCAGGCAGGTGATGTCGTAGTCATCCGTTACGAAGGACCAAAGGGCGGTCCCGGAATGCGTGAGATGTTGATGATTACTGGTGCAATAAAAGGTGCAGGTCTAGGAAAATCAGTTCTTCTATTAACTGATGGACGTTTCTCTGGTGGCACAACTGGTTTATGCGTTGGACATATCGCACCAGAAGCGGTCGACGGTGGACCTATCGCGCTTATTAAAGATGGCGATCGAATTCGAATCGATACCAAGAACCGCACTTTAGATTTGTTGGTGGATGAAGCTGAGTTAGAGAATCGTCGCCGCAGCTTCGAGCCATTGCCTCCACGGTACACAACCGGGGTTTTGGGTAAGTTCGTAAGATTGGTGGGCTCAGCTTCAAAAGGCGCGGTTTGCGACTAAGCCTGAACCCACGTTCAAAATGTGAGATTGGCGTCTCAGGGGTTGACTCATACTTTTTGTGACGGGATAATTCTCTACATGTCAGCGAACACATCATCTGTCTCAATCATCGTTTCAGTGGTGGTGATTCGCTGCGCGTGAACTAGCTTCAAGTTCACGCGCACCCTCAGGAAACTGAGGGTTTTTGCATTATTGGAGCCCAAAGAATTACCACAGGCAAGGGAAGGAGTAGAACATGAGCAATCAGATTACGGGAGCCCAATCTCTCGTGAATGCCTTGGAGCAAGCTGGCGTTGATGTCATGTTCGGTATTCCTGGCGGTGCAATCCTTCCGGCTTACGATCCAATTTATGATTCAAAGATTCGCCACATTCTGGTTCGACATGAGCAAGGTGCCGGTCATGCTGCTACTGGTTATGCGCAGGCAACGGGTCGCGTTGGTGTTTGTATTGCAACATCAGGACCGGGAGCGACAAACCTAGTTACTCCACTTGCCGATGCTCATATGGATTCAGTTCCAATTGTTGCAATCACAGGACAGGTTCCGGGACCTGCTATCGGAACCGATGCGTTTCAAGAAGCGGATATCCGTGGCGTCACCATGCCAATCACAAAACACAATTATTTGATTACTAATCCTCTGGATATTCCAAAGGCCATCGCTGAAGCTTTCTATATTGCTAACTCCGGGCGCCCAGGACCAGTTTTGGTTGATATCGCTAAAGATGCTTTGCAGAAGATGACTGATTATAACTATCCAACATCCATCAATCTTCGTGGCTACAAGCCTCAAACTGAGCCGAACGCTCAATCAATTAGAGATGCTGCTGCGCTGATTGCGCAATCAGTTAAACCTGTCTTTTACATTGGTGGCGGAGTAATTAAGGCTAATGCGGCAAAGGATCTATTGAAGTTAGCAGAGTTAGTGGGAGCTCCTGTTGTAACAACTCTTATGGCCCGTGGCGCGTTCCCCGATAGCCACCAACAACATCTTGGCATGCCTGGAATGCATGGCACCGTTGCTGCGGTTACTGCCCTACAAAAAGCTGATTTATTAATCACTTTGGGTGCTCGCTTTGATGATCGTGTTACTGGAAAACTCTCTACATTTGCAGTCAATGCCAAGATTATTCACGCTGATATAGACCCAGCTGAGATTGGTAAGAATCGTTATGCCGATGTTCCGATTATTGGAGACCTAGGTCCGACGATTCGCGCGTTGATTCCAGCAGTGGAGGCGGAGTTCAAGAAAAACCAACCAGATTTATCTACCTGGTGGCGCCAAATGGGAGCGCTGCGCGAGAAGTACCCATTGGGTTACAACGAACCATCAGATGGTTCGCTCTCACCGCAATATGTAATAGAACGAATTGGTGCATTAACTGGCCCAGATGCAATTTACGCTGCCGGTGTCGGACAACATCAAATGTGGGCTTCACAATTTGTTAAGTATGAAAAGCCACGTACTTGGTTGAACTCTGGTGGTTTAGGAACCATGGGCTACGCAGTTCCAGCTGCGATGGGAGCAAAGGTCGGTGCGCCAGACACACCAGTTTGGGCAATCGATGGTGATGGTTGTTTCCAAATGACCAACCAAGAATTAGTTACCTGCGCTCTAAACAATATTCCAATCAAAGTTGCCGTTATCAATAATGAAAGCTTGGGAATGGTGCGGCAGTGGCAGTCACTGTTCTACCAACAGAGATACTCCAACACAGACCTACATTCAAAGCGCATTCCAGATTTTGCAAAGTTAGCTGAGGCGATGGGTTGCGTTGGTTTGCGATGTGAGAGCAAATCAGATGTAGACAAGATCATCAAAGAAGCAAATGCTATTAATGATGCGCCAGTTGTAGTTGACTTTAGTGTTCACCGCGATGCCATGGTTTGGCCGATGGTTGCGGCTGGTACCTCAAATGATGACATCATGATCGCCAAAGAGATGGCGCCAGACTGGGATTCACAGGAGTTATAAACATGGCCCAACATACGCTCTCAGTTTTGGTTGAAAACAGCCCTGGTGTATTGGCGCGGGTTGCTTCACTGTTTTCACGTCGTGGATACAACATCGATTCTTTGGCGGTGGGACCAACTGAAAATCCAGAGGTATCCCGTATGACCATTGTTCTAAACCTTGAAGGTCACGCCCTTGATCAGGTAAGTGCTCAGCTCTTTAAATTGGTAAATGTCATAGGGATTCAAGAGATGAAGAGCGCCAACTCAAGACAACGCGAGCTTCTAATGGTGAAAGTGAGTAATCAAGGCTCGCGGAGCGAAATTGAGGAGCTTGCCAAAAGATTTGGCGGCCAAATTGTCGAGGAGAACTCAACCTCTGTAGTGGTTGAGGCGGTCGGCACCAGTAAGGAATTAGCAACACTTTTGGCGGAGTTGAAGAAGTATGGAGTAAAGGAGTTAGTTCAATCTGGATTGATTGCTATTGAGAGTAGTGACACAACCCTTGCCGAACGAACTTTGCAGGAAACTGGACTAGCCTCATCCGAGTCGCATAGCCAGACCGAGGATTACCAAAACTAAAGACTGAAACTAAATAACCAAAACCAATAAAGAAAGCTGGAGCTAACGTGGCAACTATCTATCATGACGAAGATGCAGATCTATCGGTTATTCAAGGCCGAAAGGTTGCGGTCATCGGTTACGGTTCACAAGGTCATGCGCATGCATTGAACCTAAGAGATAGCGGAGTAGATGTCCGAGTTGGCCTAGCGGAGGGATCCAAGTCACGCGCTAAGGCGGAGCAGGAAGGCCTACGTGTAGTTACAGTTGCTGAAGCGGTGAAGGAAGCAACCGTAATTATGTTGTTGGCACCTGATCATAAACAGCGTCATATCTACAAGGAGTCAATCGAACCAAATCTAAAGGCCGGGGATGCTTTGTTCTTCGGACATGGTTTCAATATTCGTTTTGGTTACATCAAGCCACCAGCCAATATTGATGTTTGTATGGTCGCGCCAAAAGGCCCAGGACACTTAGTCCGTCGTGAATATGTAGCTGGCCGCGGTGTTCCAGATATAGTTGCAGTTGAACAGGATGCGACAGGTAACGCTTGGCCACTAACTCTTTCTTACGCAAAGGCAATGGGTGGTTTGCGAGCAGGCGGAATTCTCACCACATTTACCGAGGAGACGGAAACTGATCTATTTGGAGAGCAATCAGTCCTTTGTGGCGGCGCTTCTCAATTAGTGCAGTACGGCTTTGAAACATTGATTGAAGCTGGCTATCAGCCCGAGGTTGCCTACTTTGAGTGCTTGCATGAGTTAAAGCTAATTGTTGATTTGATGTATGAAGGTGGCATCGCAAAGCAAAGATGGTCAGTCTCAGATACAGCTGAGTATGGAGATTACATCTCTGGCCCACGCGTCATCGACCCACATGTCAAAGAGAACATGAAAGCGGTTCTGGCTGATATTCAAAGCGGAGCTTTTGCAAAGCGCTTTATTGAGGATCAAGATGCGGGCGCACCAGAGTTCAAAGCGTTGCGCGCTAAGGGTGAACAACATCCAATTGAGGAAGTTGGCCGTGATCTACGCAAGATGATGTCTTGGGTGAAGGCCGCCAACAAGGATGATTACAAGGAAGGCTCTGCTGCGCGTGAGTAAACCTGTTGTCTTAATTGCGGAGGAGTTAAGTCCGGCGACGCTTGAGGCGTTGGGTCCAGATTTTGAAATCCGCAACTGTGATGGTGCGAACCGTGCTGAGTTATTGCCTGCACTAGCGGCAGGTGTTGATGCGGTATTGATTCGCTCCGCCACAAAAATGGATGCAGAGGCGATTGCTTCAGCAAAAGGTTTAAAGGTCATTGCCCGCGCCGGAGTTGGGCTCGACAACGTCGATATTCCAGCGGCGACCGCTGCTGGTGTAATGGTGGTGAATGCACCGACCTCAAACATTGTTAGCGCAGCTGAGCTCGCCATCGCACTCTTGTTGGCCTCTGCCCGTCATGTTTCACCAGCTCATGCCGCACTCAAGAATGGCAAGTGGGCCCGCTCTAAGTACACCGGTGCTGAGTTATTTGAAAAAACACTTGGCGTGGTTGGATTTGGAAGAATTGGACAGCTCGTTGCACATCGCATGCAGGCATTTGGTATGAAGGTAGTTGCTTATGATCCATACCTTCAACCAGCGCGTGCTGCACAACTTGGTGTTGACTTAGTTTCACTTGATGAACTTCTTGAAAAATCAGATTTCATCACGATTCACCTGCCAAAAACCAAGGAGACCGCCAATCTAATTGGTGAAGCGGCTTTGAAAAAGGTAAAGCCAAATGTGCGCATAATTAATGCCGCAAGAGGCGGAGTCCTTGATGAAGCTGCGCTCTATGCAGCGATTTCTGAGGGTAGGGTAGCTGGAGCAGGTCTTGATGTTTTTGCTACTGAACCATGCACTGATTCACCTTTGTTTACTCTTGACCAAGTAGTTGCAACACCTCATCTAGGTGCTTCCACCGATGAGGCTCAAGAGCGAGCTGGAATTGCGGTCGCTGTCTCCGTCAGAAAAGCATTGTCAGGAGAGTTGGTTCCTGATGCGGTAAATGTGAAGGGTGGGGAGATTCATGAAGAGATTCGCCCATCGCTTCCTTTGGTTGAAAAGATGGCGCAGATTGCAACCGCTTTTGAGGCGGAGTTACCAGTTTCAATTGAAATAACCGTCAGCGGTGAAGTCTCTGAACATGATTGTTCAATATTGGGGACCTCGGCTTTGAAGGGTGCGCTTATTGCAACCGGCATGGAGGATGTCACTTACGTTAACTCACCAAACTTGGCTGCAGAAAAGGGTTTGACCTCATCAGTTGTCACTGAAGCAGAGTGTGAGGATTACCGCAGCATGATTTCGTTGCGTGCCGCATTCTCAAATGGAAACCGTGTCGAAGTCGATGCTACTTTGATGGGAATACGTAAAGTTGAGAAGATAGTTAGAATCAATAAGTTTGATATCGAACTTCCACCTGCAGATCACTTACTTTTCTTGGTTTATGAAGATAAACCAGGTGTTGTCGGAGCAGTTGGAAATGTTCTAGGAAATGCCAAGACCAACATTGCAAATATGCAGGTAGCGCGCGACAAAGCAGGTGGAGAGGCTTTGATGGCTTTAACCGTGGACTCTGCTATTTCAGCTCAGGTAGTTGCACAGATCGCAAAAGAGATTGGTGCGCGAGTAGCTAGATCGGTTTCCCTACAGTCATGAGCAAGCAATACAAATTAGCGTTAATCGGTGGCGATGGAATTGGTCCTGAGGTTGTGGCCGAAGGGGTCAAAGTTCTTGATGCGGTTTCCACCAAATATGGAGTCTCATTTGAAAAGAAAGAGTTTGATTTAGGAGCCCGACTTTGGCACCGCACCGGAGAAACTTTGCCTGATGCGGTATTGGAGGAGCTAAAAGGTTTTGATGTCATTTTACTTGGAGCGGTGGGAGATCCATCTGTTCCAAGCGGTGTTCTCGAAAGAGGATTGCTGCTAAAACTTAGATTCGCTTTTGATCACTACATCAATTTGCGTCCGGCGCGACTTTATCCAGGAACCACTAGCCCACTACGCACAGAGGCCCCGATTGATTTTGTAGTTGTCAGAGAAGGCACAGAAGGTCCTTATGTTGGCGCTGGTGGAGTTTTGGCGGAGGGCACTTCAAGTGAGATTGCAACAGAGGAGTCGCTGAATACCAGAAGAGGTGCCGAGCGAGTTATCCGAAATGCTTTTGCCCGCGCTCAAGCCAGACCTCGTAAGAAGTTAACCCTGGTCCACAAGAACAATGTGTTGGTACGCGCGGGAAGTTTATGGACCCGTACCTTTAATGAGGTTGCAAAAGAGTTCCCGGATGTAACCACTGATTATTTGCACGTCGATGCAGCCTCGATGTTCTTTGTAACCAATCCAGAGCGGTTTGATGTAGTAGTGACAGACAATCTATTTGGTGACATTCTCACCGACATTGCGGCAGCAATCTGCGGTGGAATTGGATTAGCCGCCTCTGGAAACATTAATCCAGAGGGAAGTTTCCCATCGATGTTTGAGCCAGTTCATGGCTCAGCTCCAGATATTGCTGGCAAAGGAATAGCAGATCCGACCGCAACTGTAATGTCCGTTGCCATGATGCTTCGACATCTAGGCTTGGATCAAGCTGCGGCAGATGTTGAAGCAGCAGTAGAGCAGGACATATTGCAGCGTGGTTCAACTAAGCGTTCTACAAAGGAAGTCGGCGATTCTTTGGTAAAGGCATTGGCATAATGAAGATAAACATCAATCCAAACAGCAATCCAGTTCCAGCAGCAGAGCGGGAAAAGAGAGTTGCAGAGCCCGGATTCGGCAAGTACTTCACTGATCACATGGTTACTGCGCAATGGAATCAAGGCGCAGGATGGTCTGATGCGAATGTTCAAGCATATGGTCCAATTAGTTTGGATCCAGCCGCAATGGTTTTTCATTACGGCCAAGAGATCTTTGAAGGAATGAAGGCTTACTCACAACCAGATGGCTCAATCGCCTTGTTCCGTCCAGAAGCAAATGCTCTGAGATTTGCAAAAAGTGCAGCTCGCATCACTCTTCCAGAGTTGCCGGTTAATGATTTTGTCAGCGCGGTAGACGCGCTAGTTAAAATCGATTCTGGTTGGGTTCCCAAGAGGGTTGGTGAATCGTTGTACATCAGACCATTCATGATTGCGACTGAAGTGGGATTGGGTGTGCGTCCTTCAAATCAAGCTTTGTTTGCAGTAATTGCGACACCTGCAGCGGCATATTTCAACGCTGCAAAAGCCGTGACGGTTTGGATTTCAACAGAGTATGTCCGTGCTGCTCTTGGTGGAACAGGAGAGGCGAAGTGCGGAGGCAACTACGCAGCATCCCTACTTGCACAACAGCAAGCAGCGGCTCAAGGCTGTGATCAAGTGGTATGGCTTGATGCGCAGGAGCGCCGCTATGTTGAAGAGATGGGCGGAATGAACCTTTACTTTGTAAAGGGCCGTGGCAAGGATGCCACCATCTTCACTCCTAAGTTAACTGGAACTCTTCTACCTGGAATTACTAGAGACTCAATCCTTTCTGTCGCCTCAGATCTTGGCTACAAAGTTGAGGAAGGAATGATTTCAATTGATGAATGGCGCGATGGCGTTGCCAGCGGAGAGATATCAGAGATATTTGCCTGTGGCACAGCAGCGGTAATTGCTCCAGTCGGAACCGCGAAAAGTGTGCATGGAACATGGGTAACTGGTGATGGAAACCCTGGTCAAATAACTATGGAGATCCGTAATCACTTATTGGGAATTCAACATGGAACTATCGCTGACAAACATGGATGGATGAAGAAAGTTTCTCAATGACGGTTTCTGATGCATTCCATATCTATGACACAACTTTGCGTGATGGAGCACAACAAGAGGGGTTAAACCTTTCGGTTCATGACAAGTTAACTATCGCTAGACATCTAGATGATTTAGGCGTGGGCTTCATTGAAGGTGGTTGGCCTGGAGCGAACCCCAAAGACACTGAGTTTTTTAAGTTGGCTCAAACGGAATTGAAGTTGAAAAACGCCACCTTTGTAGCGTTTGGAGCTACCCGTAGACCTAATGTGAAAGCTGCTGATGATGCACTGCTTCGCGCTTTGCAGGATTCAGGCGCACCTGTGGTTACTTTGGTCGCAAAGTCACATGATCGTCATGTTGATTTGGCGCTCAAAACCCATCTTGATGAGAACTTAGCGATGATTCGCGACTCTATTGAGTTTTTACGAGCTGGTGGTCAGAGGGTTTTCTTGGATGCCGAACACTTTTTTGATGGCTATCGCTCTAATTCAGCCTACGCACTTGAGGTTGTACGGGTTGCCGCCGAAGCCGGTGCAGATGTAATTGCTTTGTGTGACACCAATGGCGGGATGTTGCCCGATGAACTCTCCAATGTAGTACATGAAGTGTTGACAAAAAGCTCAGCCCGTCTAGGAATTCACTGTCACAATGACACTGGATGTGCGATTGCAAACTCACTGGCTGCGGTTGCGGCTGGTGCTACCCATGTTCAAGGAACTTTAAATGGATATGGTGAAAGAACTGGTAACGCTGACCTAGTCTCGATAATTGCGAATTTACAATTAAAGAAGAAACAGCAGGTTCTTCCAGCAGGTGCATTAGAAGAGGCGTTTCGCATCTCTCACGCAGTTGCTGAGGTAACAAATGTGTCACCGAGCGCCAGACAGCCTTATGTCGGAGTGTCCGCTTTTGCTCACAAAGCTGGCTTGCACGCATCTGCAATAAAGGTCGACCCCGCGCTTTATCAGCATGAGGATCCGGAGAGCGTTGGAAATGACATGAGAATGCTGGTTTCAGAAATGGCCGGCAGAGCTTCTATCGAACTGAAATCTCAGGAGCTTGGCATTGATTTGAGTAGAGAAAAAGAGGTTGTTAGCCGGGTTGTCGAGCGGGTAAAAACTCTTGAAGCTAAGGGGTATACCTTCGAAGCAGCGGATGCCTCCTTTGAACTGCTATTGCGTGAAGAGTTAGATGGTCGACGTCCTACATTTTTTAAATTAGAGAGCTGGGAAACTACGGTCGATCAAACTCAGGATAAATCCGTAACCTCTCGTGCAACGGTAAAGCTTCTGGCTAAGGGTCAAAAGATTGAGTCCCAAGGAGTCGGAAATGGACCAGTTAACGCAATTGATAATGCTTTGCGAAATGGTCTAGAAAAACTATATCCGGAGCTACAGCAGCTTGAGCTGACCGATTACAAAGTGCGAATTCTTGAAGGTCGACTTGGCACCGGCGCCGTAACCCGAGTTTTGGTGGAAACCAGCGATGGAAATGGTGAGTGGAGCACAATTGGCGTTCATGAAAATGTTATCGCAGCCTCCGCGATGGCATTAGAGGATGCATTAACTTATGGTCTGTTAAGGCTAGGTCAATCACCTGAGTAGGAGTTCGATTAGCAATGAAGACTGCGGTCAAAAGAGGTTATCGATACAGCCCTGCTGAAAGTGCGGAATGGCTGAAGGCGCAGATGTCACATTTGGGAATCAGCGGCCTAGAAGAGCTACATCAAAAAACTGGAATCGATCGTGGCTCATTATCAAGATACTTTAGACAGGAGCGAGTTCCTGGCATCGATGTGATTGCTCCACTTTGCAAAGCGCTAGAGGTTTCTCCTGAGACTCTACTTATCGCTTTAGGAGCAATAGATAGAAAGCGCTGATTTATTCTCGGGAAGTGATTATTAATTCATCGCCGATGCGCTGAAAGTTTCGTGGAAAGCTGTCATCAGCCCACAATCTATGCAAATGATTAATCTGTTCATTTGATAAAGCTCCGCTGACAACATCGAGAATCTCATCAAAATTATGGCCAATGCCAATCGTTACCTTTATTTCATTATCGGTGTTTGAGAGAATTGGGGTTAAGCAGTAATCATTGATTACCAGAACAATACGCATACCCCTCCTCTATAGGGTGGGCAAGTAACCCACTTGGCGCTGACAGCGTTATCTTGGCCAAAGTGTTGCGGATTAGCAACGCTGTGTCTAATAAGTGATAGGTCATAACCTCAAGTACGCTTTTTGTTATGGCTTTGGATTTAGCCCTTGCAGAGGCTTATCGCTCACACTTGATTACCGAGCGTAATCTTTCTGAAAACTCAATCCGTGCCTACCTAGCTGATCTTGAGTCATTACTAATCTTTGTAAATCAACTTGGGGTCACGGAGTTCTCGCAACTGGAGATTAATCATCTCCGTTCTTGGTTAGCCAATCTCCAGATTAAGGGTGCCGCCCGTTCCTCAATAACCCGTAGAGTGGTATCGATCCGCGCCTTTACCTACTGGGGTTCGCGAAACGGTTGGCTGCCGAGAGATATCGGAAAAGATTTGGTTGCACCAAAACCAGAGCGCAATCTTCCAGAGATTCTTGATATTGAAAGCGCAGCATCAGCTTTAGAGTCTTTGCTTTTTCGCGCCAATGAAGAGGGAACTCCTCAATCTTTAAGGGATTGGGCAATAGTGGAGACTCTTTATGGTTCAGGAATTCGCGTCTCTGAGTTGGTGGGATTAGATGTTGGCGATGTTGACCAGAATAGAAATACTTTGAGAGTCATAGGTAAGGGAGATAAAGAGAGAGTAGTTCCAATTGGAACCCCAGCTCTAAATGCCATAAATAAATGGCTTAAAGAGGGTCGTGTCGCATTACAAAATGAGAACTCCGATAACGCCTTGTTTATTGGCTCCAGAGGAAAGCGAATTGATCAGCGAGTAGTACGTGAGATTGTTTACGAGGCGGTTCAATCTCTCGGCAACAACAGGAAACTTGGCCCACATGCTTTGCGCCATAGTGCAGCCACCCATCTCCTAGAAGGTGGTGCTGACTTAAGAACTGTGCAGGAGATTCTTGGACACTCCTCATTAGCAACCACACAGATCTATACACATGTCACTCAGGATCGAATTAAGAAAGCCTACGAGCAGGCCCATCCCAGGGCCTAAGAATTTTATTGATTGTCAGCTCTACGAATTTGTTCCGGTCTTAACTTCGGCACTTCGTCATCTGGCGCAGGCAGGAAGGCGATGCCGGTGACAAAGCCAATAACAAAAGAGGTCGCAAGGGCGGCGATCTTCACCGGCTGAATTTGGCCAAACCCAAGCGTTTTATGCGGGGAGAGTGGCACAGGCCGTGGAAAAACTGGGGTTGTGGGTCAGGTAGGATTTCGCCCGCACAGAGTTAGAAACTTTGTGACTTCACGCGTCTGCCTCTTAACTGCTTACGCGGCAGTTTTAAGCGGAACCATTTCGGTCTAACTTAAAAGAGTTAGTCGGTGCTCAGACGCTAGAGAGCTAGCAAAGCGCTAGTTCAGTAACCGATGCGAACTTGAAAAAGGTTCGCACAAAGGAGCGTGCCGCCATGGCGGTTGTAACAATGCGAGAACTCCTCGACAGCGGTGTTCACTTCGGACACCAGACCCGTCGCTGGAACCCAAAGATGAAGCGCTTTATTTTCACAGAGCGCAATGGCATCTACATCATCGATATCCAACAGTCACTTGCGCTAATCGACAAGGCATATGACTTTGTTAAAGACACCGTTGCAAAAGGTGGACATGTTCTTTTTGTTGGAACAAAGAAGCAAGCGCAAGAGCCAATTCAATCTCAGGCTGCGCGAGTTGGTATGCCATTTGTAACAGAGCGTTGGCTTGGCGGAATGCTCACCAACTTCCCAACCGTTTACAAGCGCATTCAGCGCCTAAAGGAGCTAGAGGCACTCGAGGCTTCAAATGATCAGGTTTTAACAAAGAAAGAACTTTTGCTACTTCGCCGTGAGCGCGAGAAGCTACACAAGAACCTTGATGGAATTCGCAATATGACAAAGCTTCCATCTGCAATCTGGGTAGTTGATACCAAGAAAGAGCACCTAGCAGTAGCAGAGGCACACAAGTTGGGAATTCCAGTTATTGCAATCCTTGACACCAACTGCGATCCAGATGAAGTTGATTTCAAGATTCCTGGTAACGATGATGCGATTCGTTCTGTAACTCTTTTGACTCGAGTTATCGCAGACGCCATCGCCGCTGGCCTACAAGCTCGCTCTGCAACAGTTGCAAAGGAAGCTGCTGAGGCTGCAAAAGCTGGCGCAGAAACCGTTGCTGCAGGCGAACCATTGGCGGATTGGGAGAAGGATCTTCTAGCTGGAGCAGATTCTGCAAAGGCTGAGGAAAACAAATCTGAAGGAGCAGGTGCATAAGTGGCGTACACAGCAGAAGATGTAAAACGTCTCCGCGAAGCTACTGCGGCTGGCATGGTTGATTGCAAAAAAGCACTCGATGAGGCCAATGGCGATTTTGATAAAGCAGTTGAGATCATCCGTGTTAAGGGATTAAAGGGCGTCACCAAGCGTGAAGGCCGTGCCACCTCAAATGGTTTGATCGCTGCAAAATCAGAGGGTTCAACCGCTGTAATGCTCGAACTTAACTGCGAAACAGATTTCGTTGCTAAGGGCGACCGCTTCCAAGCAGTTGCAGATGAGTTGTTGTCCCACCTTTATGCTTCTAAGCAGAAGGATCTTGCAGCTTTCATCGCTTCCAAACTTCCAAATGGCAAAGGTGTACAAGAAGCAATCGATGAAGCAAATGCAACAATGGGCGAGAAGGTAGAGCTACGTCGCATTGCGGTAATCGATGGTTCCGCTAGCGCTTTGTATCTCCACCGCACCAGCCCAGACCTTCCACCACAGGTTGGTGTTTTGGTAGCTCTTTCAAAGGCTGATGAAGTTGTAGGTAAGGATGTTGCGCAACACATTGCCGCATTCGCACCTCAGTACTTGAACCGTGAAGCGGTTCCAGCAGATGTAATTGATAATGAGCGTCGCCTTGCCGAGGAGACCGCTCGTAATGAAGGTAAGCCTGATGCAGCGATCGCCAAGATTGTCGAGGGTCGGGTAACTGGATTCGTGAAGGAGGTCTCATTACTTGAGCAGGCCTTCGCAAAGGATCAGAAGAAGACAGTCCAACAGGTACTTTCCGAGGCTGGAAACTCCGTGTCTGCCTTCTATCGTTTCCGAGTTGGTCAGTAACCTTTAGGCAGTATGAATAGCTAGTACCGCAGTTTAGAAAGGAGCACTCGCATGACACAGGTTCGAAAGAGCTATCAGCGGGTGCTCCTTAAACTTTCTGGCGAGGTTTTTGGTGGCGAAAAAGGCGTGGGCGTTGACCCAGATGTCGTTCATGATGTCGCCCTACAAATAGCTGATGTTGTAAGAAGCGGTGTTCAAGTAGCGATTGTTGTTGGCGGCGGAAATTACTTCCGGGGTGCTGAGTTACAAGAGCGCGGAATGGATCGTGCCCGTGCTGACT
Source organism: Actinomycetota bacterium (assembly GCA_009924185.1). Taxonomy (GTDB): domain Bacteria; phylum Actinomycetota; class Actinomycetes; order Nanopelagicales; family Nanopelagicaceae; genus MAG-120802. Next base: position 485 of record RFSC01000003.1, on the reverse strand, counting down.
ATATGGGAATGCTCGGTACAGTCATGAACTGCTTAGCGCTACAAGATTTCTTGGAAAAAGAGGGAATTGATACCCGAGTACAAACTGCAATCACAATGGGACAGGTCGCTGAGCCATATATTCCGCGTCGTTCGATCAGACATTTGGAAAAAGGTCGCGTTGTTATTTTCGGTGCGGGTGCTGGCATGCCTTTCTTTACTACCGATACGGTTGCTGCACAACGTGCGCTAGAGATTGGCGCGGATGCGTTGCTGTTAGCAAAGAGTGGAGTAGATGGGGTCTACTCAGCAGATCCACGTAAAGACAAGAGCGCAACCAAATTTGAATTCATTTCTTATGATGATGTACTTTCAAAATCTCTTGCCGTGGCAGATGCTGCAGCATTTAGCTTGTGTCGCGAAAACAAACTACCAATCGTGGTCTTCAATTTAATGCAAAAGGGCAATATCGCCCGAGCGGTTCGTGGCGAAGCTATCGGCACCCTA
>RFSC01000020.1 GCA_009924185.1 Actinomycetota bacterium | reverse complement strand
ACAGCAAAAATGCGAAATGGTGCTTTGGCAATACGCAACCAACTCTTTGTGGGTATTCCAATAGATTTTGCATCTGCCAATTTCTCTAAACCAGCAAAAGCACGCGAGACATGGACAATGTCATTGAAAGCTTTGTTCCACAAAATCATGACTCCGATTAGCGCGCCGATAAAGGGAAGTTTCCAATCAGTAATCTGATTCTCTGGCCATCCAGCGAGGCGCAACCCCAGTGCTATTGGAATCAAGGATTCCGTGAGGTAATGGCCCAATCGATCTAGAAATACCCCTTTAGGTGATTGGCTTTGTCGCCAGCGCGCGATTTCACCATCGCAGCAATCCCATAGCATCTGCAATTGCGATAAAAACAGCGCTAAAAGAATCCCGGTATAGCCCGGTATTAGAAGAGCTGCGCTAATGGAAACTCCAGTAAAGATCATTAAGTAGGTAACGCCATTTGCTGTAATCGGGGTCTTCAATAGCAATCTAGTCAGATATGGCGAGATTCGGCGCAGATAAAGATCTGCCACCCAGTGTTCAGCGTTGGATCTGCCGGTGACAGATACCGGTTGAGAGATTTCTCGAATCTGCGCAATCGTTGGCTTTGATGGCCTAGATGTCATTTCTCAATCTTATTGGCTCGATGGCTCAAAACCCATTGCACTGAGGAAACCACTAGGAATAAACCACAGAAATACCAGGCCAGGTAATGCAACGCCCATCCTTGTAGCGCGGCTACACCCAACAACATGATTCTTCCGCCTACAAATAAACCTGCAGCCGAGAGCCAGTTTGGTTTCTTTTCACCCTGCAGCGCACGATAAAGATTGTCATAGTGATTAAAGACAATCGCAAATATGATCATAAAGCTGGCGGCATTAATCTCATCAACGCTGGCAAAAATCCAAAGCAGGAATCCACCTTCGATAGCGCGCAGCATTGATGGTTCAATCCAATCAAACCTCTTGAATATGCTGCGTTTCACCCCAAATAGATCAGATTGATCAGTAATAAATGAGCTCTTGATTGCCTCTTTTGGAATGTTGGTTAATGTCCTAATAACTCTGCCGCGATAGACAACCACCGCAGAGATAAATGCCAATATCGGCATGATTGTGAAGGTGAAAGCGACGCCACCAATTACCGCACTTGCGCTAATCGCCAACCAACGCTCACCGATTGGGAATTGAATAATTTTGCCCAGCCAGTAACGCAAACGCCCCTTTGGCTCCCGCTCTGAAGGGACGATGCCATCAAATTCAGCCATGTAATCAACCGGAACTAAGAAATTGTCCTCGGCACGAATTCTTACCACTCTTGCGTAGTTGTAATCCGATAAATGTCTAAAGGTTTGAATCAACATCATGATGATTGCCGGAATCCAAAGATCTCTGCCGCTTTTGTCGGCACCAATCGCCATTCCAAGAAATACCATGTACTCCTTAACTCGATCAGTAACCGCATCCAACCAAGCGCCGAGCTTTGAAAACTTTCTGGTGTAGCGTGCCAATTCGCCATCCGCACAATCAACAATGATGCTGAGTTGCAGCAGCACCGCACCTAAGAAAATCCACCAAAAACTTCCCTGCGCAAAGCTGTATGCAGAGTAAAGCCCAATAGCAAATGAGATTAAGGTGACTTGATTTGGAGTGGCGTTAACTCTCACCGCTAACCAGGTAAGCAACTTGGAGAATTTTCTTAAGAAAAATACTGAAAAAAAGCCATCGTTGGCACGGTTCGCCATCCGCAACCGAACCCGGCCCATATTCAACTGAGATATTGCAGTGACGGTTTCGGCGCGAACTGCAGCATCTGAGGTTCTGGCAAAAGGTGCCGCCCATGCCTCTGCAGCATCAACTTTAATCATGGCTCTAGTTAGCGCCACTAAAGTTAAATCAACGGCATTTCCTTTGGCATTGTGTTGGACCGCATTTTCTAATGCTGAAATTATCTCTGCACTTTGATTTTTAGAAAGTCTAATTACACCTAGGAATTTTCTATTTCCGATAGTTACTTTATGAGAGGCAGAAGTTGCACTGGCGATTCGATTTTGTCTTACTAGGGTGTCGCCATTTTTCTCTACCGCTACTAGTGCTGCCGAAGCGCTGCGCGGATAATCAGTCAACAACTCCATATGTGGCTCTGCGATAACTGAGTTTTCATCCACTAGAAGAAGATCTGATTTGGAGTGTACGAAGCTGTGTAAGATCTCTTCGATTTTTGTCGCGGGAGTAACCACCAACGAGGAAAGGGATTGATTCATTTCCTGTAGTATAAATCTATGGCCCTTCAAGTTGTGATTCTTGCTGCTGGAATGGGCACCCGTCTCGGAAAACCATGGCCCAAGCCACTAACTCCGCTCGCTGATGGAAGATCCATCATGCAACAACAGTTAGAGAATGTTGAGAAGGTCTTCAAAGATGAGGCTCGCACCACAATCGTGGTGGGCTTCAAAATGGAGATGATTATGGAGGCACATCCAAATGCCACCTTCGTCTACAACGAGATTTACGATCAAACAAATACCTCAAAGAGTTTATTGAAGGCGCTGCGTGCCTCTCATGAAGGTGGCGTCCTTTGGCTAAATGGCGATGTTGTATTTGATTCTCGTGTTCTTGAGCGAGTCTCAGATCGGATGCGAAATGAGAGCTCCTTTGTCTGTGTAAATACCTCAGCCACTGCAGAAGAAGAGGTTAAGTACACAGTAGATGCAAAAGGTCATATCAATGCGCTCTCCAAGCAGGTCCAAAACGCTTTGGGCGAAGCGGTCGGAATCAACTTCATCTCAAAACATCACAAGGCTGCGGCAATCAAATACTTAGAAGAGTGCGCCGACAATGATTACTTCGAGCGTGGCCTTGAGCTAGCAATTGAGAAATCTGGAATTGAGATTGAGCCGGTCGATATCTCTGACTTATTTGCGGTCGAAGTGGATTTCCAAGCCGACCTAGATCGCGCCAACCTAAACTTTAATTAAAGTTTTTTATTTACTCTCTTTAAAATCCAGATTGCCTTTCGGCGGTAACGCTTAAGGAGATTGGGTTGTACCCAGTTGAGTGGGAACTTTTTAACAATCTCCTTATCAAAACCCAGCATCGCATCAGCTACTACCGCGATGGAAATACTCTGCGGATAGCCCGGCTCGCCCTCTAAAACCTGTGCGCTATCTAGTGAATCAACATCACCAACTATTTTCGCGCCGGTTGCAACTAACTCTCTCTTGTTTTGGGCACCAATTTCATTTCCCTTATCAATCGCCCACTTTGGTGTCGGCAATTTCCCTGAATCTAAAGATGGCTTTACATGATCAGTTAACCTTCTTATATATCCATCACGGATAAAGATTTCATACTCATTCCACTCCCGGTCTTTCGGAAAGCGCTTGTTCAGCTCAATTAGAAGCGCTATCTCCTCCATCGTCAAAGAGCGATTGCTGCCGGTTTCCTGCGCCTTCAAAAAGCCTTTTGGCAATGCTAGGTAATCATTTATCGAGTCAAATAAAAACTCAGGTTGTGATTCATCAACCACGATTACCGTCACATTGTTGGCGCCAAGAACATCAGCCCACCTAGCAACAACTTGACCATGAAAATGCCGCTTCCAGAAGGTCGGATTGATCTTGGATTCACCAGGATTATCAAGCACCGAGTGCAACCAGGTTGTGTAATCAGCCTTAGTTCCATACTTTAAGTACTGTTGATATGAAGAGCCCAACAACTTAACTAGAGGTCTGACTGTGAAAACTACCTCTACACGCCGATTTTTGATTTCGCTAAAAATGGTACGGATTCCATCGCCGCTTAACTCGGAGAAAAATTCACTACTTATCAAAACCGTTTCGGCATCACTGGAGTTAATTGATTTAGCTAACTCATCCCATTTACGCCGCGGAGTCTTTTCGCCGCCCCGCTTTCCCCAACCCCAGGTTTTGTCGGCTAAAGCCCATGCAATTCTGTGATGAGCTTTGCGTCCAATGTTGGGATAAACAACTCCATAATCTCTTAACTCATCACTCTGCGCATCAAAGGCTTCTTGAAGCGCGGTAGTTCCGGATTTATGGAATCCAGCGTGGATCACTAGGCGACGCTCTGACATTAGGCAATTATCCAGTTTTGAATTGAAATTGCTCCTGTTTGATTAGCGGGTTTAGGTCAGAGAGTGCTGAGAGTTGTCCTATGTTAGACGCCAAAAAATGCTGCGGCTACTAACAATCCGGCCCATAGCGCATGGAAGGGAACTAGCCACTTTTTGATTGTGTCTATGGCGATAACTCCATTTTCATCATCAATCGATTGCTTCTTTAGCTCTACTAACTCTCGGAGAAGCACCGAAAGAACCAATAAAGTCGCTACCCAAGCCACCATGCAGTAAGGACATAAAGCGCCAATTACAAAGGTGGTTTGGTAGGCCAGCCAATGACAGAAGACCACAGCAAGTGCGGTGCCAAAGGTGGCGAGCTGTAAAAAGAGTTTAGGGAAAGAAAATCCGAAGAAGAGCAGCACCGCGATGGTCAGCATGATGGAAAAAGCACCGATGCCAATAATCGAGTTTGGGAATCCAAACACTTCTGCCTGCTTGGAGAGCATCACGCTCTTGCAGTTGAGGGTGGCATTTATGTTGCAGGAAGGTGTGTATCCGGCATCTTTAAGGACCTTAAACTTATCGATCGTCAAAATAAAAGAGGCCACCAAGCCCGACAGGCTGGCCACAAGCATGGTCCAGGCCGAGGTCTTATTCTTTAGCAACACTCAGGAAGTATAAAGAGGCGACTAGCTCTACACAAAACTTCGATACTTCTCGGTGTTTTCAGCATTTTCTATGCCATTTCCGTGTCCTCATTACCCCTGAGCACAGTGTTGTCTAACTTTCTTCACCAATCATTCGCCTGCATTTCAAAGTTTCATTTTTATCCGCACTACTTGAATACAGAGAAGAGGAAAGTATGAACAAGCTAAAAAGATATGCAACTGTTGTTGCTTTATCTGCACTTGCAATTTCACCGATTTCTCCTGCCCAAGCAGCAGAGGCGGAGTTAAAGACAACACCTTTAACCGAAGTTCTAAATCTGCCTAGAGCATCTTTTGATAACAACCTAGGTGATTTTGATGTATTTACTTCGGTGTTTATGGATGTCTGGGGCGCACTCCCAGAATCTCCAGTCGGGACTATTTCTAAAGGCGAGACAGCATTGACCGCCTTTGTGCCGACAGATCGTGCATTTAGAAATCTTGTTAAACATCTAACTGGAAAGGCTCCGAGGAGTGAGGAGGCGATTGCCGCTGCAGTATCGACTTTGGGTGCCGAAACACTAGAAAAGGTGTTGCTGTATCACGTAGTGGTTGGCAACCCAATTCTCTCTCCAACGGCACTGCAGGCTAATGGCGCTAGCTTAAAGTCAGCAGGTGGACAGAATTTTCGCGTTAAGGTCGAGGGAACAAAGATCACATTGATTGACAGAGTTGCTAAGCACAAGAACGCCGTGGTCTTGTTGAATCTAGTCGATATCAATAAGGGTAATAAGCAGGTAGCACATGGAATCAATCAGGTGATGCTTCCAAAGCTTTAATCTCAACAAACCTAGTGAATAGATAAAACATGACTCAAGGGTCCTTGCAATTGCAGGGACCCTTGTTTGTTCTTAAGGTAATCACATGAGATCTTTCTTTGCAGCTCTGTCAGTGTTGGCCTTGCTTTTAAGTTCAACCCAGGTTGCCGTAGCAGATTCACCAGAGCTAAACATTCGCACCGTAGATCTCTATGCCACCGCTGTCGAAGGTGGACGAGGCGCAGCTTTAGCGGTTTTAAGAGATGGAACTCTTTTACTAGGCGGCGGTCGAACTGGTGACACGCTCTATCAGTATCGCGAAAACAAGCTCACTACTCTTGGAAAAATCTTGAAACAAAGTGAGCGCCAACGCGACTCTCGTTTTGGCCCCACCGATATCGCGGTCTTAAGTGAAAACTCCAAAGAACTACAGCTTTTGATCTCCTATCCTCAACTCAATGCGGCACGCAATTGTGTTCGACTCGCAGTGTTTAGATACACAATTGATAGATCGAAACAGTCCTTGAGCAAACAAGAGCGATGGTTTTTGGGTAAGCCCTGCGTTCCTGTTGGAGCTGTGCAGCATGCAGCAGGAAGAATGCAGATAATCGACTCAAAGAGCGCATATCTCACAACGGGTGATTTGGGTTTTCGCAGGCTAGATCAGATTGCAGTACGTGGCTGGTTAGGCGGAGTGTTTGAGATTTCCGCAGGTAATGTAAAGCAGATTTCACAAGGCCACAGAAATCCGCAAGGAATTTTGTCTATTGGAACAAATCTCTACATCTCAGAGCATGGTCCACGGGGCGGTGATGAAATCAATCTAATCAAACCAGGCAAAGATTATGGATGGCCTTTTGTAACCTTTGGTGCACCTTATGGTCCTGGCGATTACATCAAGCCGAGCAAAACCGGAACCCATGCTGGTTATGAACCACCGATTTATCAGTGGACACCATCTGTTGCTCCTACTGAGTTAGTGCAGCTACCAAGTATTCAAAGTTGGAAAAACTTTGCAGGCCAGATTGTTATGGGCACTTTGGCTGCTCAATCATTGATATTCATGGAGCTAACTGCGCCAGACAAGATTGGCAAAGTGACTCAGATAGAAGTTAATGAAAGAGTTAGAGATCTAGAGGTAATGCCAAATGGAGATCTAGTAGCAACAACCGATTCAGGAAGGTTACTATTTATTAATTTGCGATGATGTCCCAAAGTAGAAGCAGGCCAGCAGAAAGCACTGCAGCTACCCAGATGCCGATTCCAATTCCCCAGTCCAGTTCTGCTGCGGTCCATACTGAACCGATAAAGATGAACAAAACCGTCAGTTCATAAACGATTTTTTCTTTGGAATTCATGTGCGGGAGTGTAGAGGAACTCCCTTAAAAAACAGCCTCTAGGTGTTTACTAGACCAATGAAGTTTCTCCTCTCGGTTATCGACTCACAGACCCGCTCCCCGCACTCGCCCGAAGAGATGGCGGCAATTGATGCCTTTAACGACAAATTGGCCGCCGCAGGTCAGCGGATTCTTGCTATCGGGTTGGAGTCACCGAAGGATGCGGTGATTGTTGATGGCCGCGGCGCCGAGGCTTCCAAAACTTCAGGTCCATTAATCGACTCAGCAGAGTTTGTCGCCGGAATTTGGATTATTGAGGCGGCCAATAAAGAACAAGCCCTAGAGCTCGCGACCGAAGGCTCTAAGGCTTGTAATCGAAGAATTGAACTTCGCCCAATAATCGGTTAGCTAAATCGCTAGAACTCCGCCAAATATCTGCCACGCCAAGGCTGATTTAGCGATAAAGGAAAGGGTTATGTAAGCCCTCTCACCGACTAAGTAATCAGCAAACTTGCCGATCTGCTTGTACTGCAGCCATTGAATCACTGCGAATGAGTTAAACAGCAGGAATAAGGAAAATACAATTCCGTAAACAAATCCTGGTGCTTCGTTTTGGCTACCTGGTGAGAACAGCAACCAGAACATCGCTATCCAAGGCACGATTCCAGCGATACATCCAAACCAGAATGGCAATAAGGAGCCCTTGCCGGGTTCCTCGTACTTCTCTTGTAGCCAACCAAAAAGAATCATCGCAATATTTGCACCAGCAATTGCAATCAATGCCACAATGTCCCAAACCGCATTGATTAGCGAGATCAAAATGATCATTAAAGTTGAGGAGATTGCGTACTCCACCCAGCGTGCGATATTTCGCTTATTGCTCAAGTCATTGGCATAGCCCTTAAAGCCAGGTCCAACAATCCAAAGATGTGCCGCGGCACTTAGTAGGGAGAACAAAGCAACGCCGAGTGCAATTGGGAAATCAAATAAGGCAACATCTTCAAACTTGGCCCCAGGAATTGGTGCCTCGAGAAGGTAGCTAACTGAAACCGGTAGAGCAAAGTCGTTTGCGAGAATAACGATTGCGATTGCCTGAACTAAATGAAATACACCTGCTATTGCGTTGTAGCGGCGCAGGCCATTTAATCTCTCGGCTGGTATTTGAAGTGGTGTTGCTGAAGCCATGAATCCTCCTAATTAGTACTACAACCATATTGGACTCGCGCGCAATATTGCTTTCAACGCCAATCAATTAGAGGTCAAATATGATTTGGATATGACTGGGGCTACTAATCAATCAAATACTCACCCAGGTCATAAATATGTTGTTGGTGCATATCCAGCCTCCCCAACCCAGAGATACTTGATGATTGACCAGGCGTTGATTACTTTAGGCGGACGCTAGAAGAGGAGAGAAGATGAAAAAGGAAACACTGGGCGTAGACACGATTCCGAATGAAGAGCGGAATGCTTCGCCAAACACATTAGTTACTGTTTTCCTCGGCGCAAATCTTTCTCTTTCTGTGATGGTTTTCGGTTGGCTCTCAATTCTTTATGGTTTGGGTTGGTGGGAATCGGTCTCTGCGATATTGGTTGGCACCTTTCTAGGCGCAGTTTTTGTTGCAAGCTCATCTCTTCTTGGATGGAGCGGAGCTACCAATAATTCGGTTGCTTCTGGAGCTTTCTTTGGTGTTAGAGGTCGCCTAATCGCCTCGTTTGTCGGGTTACTCCTCTGTATGCAATATGTTGCATTAACAATCTGGACTGGGGGCGAGGCCTTCGCAGCTGGAATCTCCCGCATCACAAATACAGAATCAACGAATCTAGAACTCTCTATTGGGTATGCATTAATTGCAGTGATTGTTGTGGTGTTTGCAGTATTCGGTTACCGCTGGCTCTTGCGTGTAAATCAATTTGTCGCACCGGCTATGGGTGTTCTAATAATTCTTAGCGTTATTGCTCTTTGGGATAAGTTTGATCCAGCATATGCAGGTACACCGGACGCGTATGCGCTTGGCAGTTTTTGGCCCACTTGGTTTTTGGCGGTGCTGACATGTGGAGCCGCAGGCCCAATTTCCTACGTAACTCAAACTGGTGATTGGTCGCGATATATAAGTGAGCAGGCGAGTAAAAGGGATGTTGTGCTCAAGACATTTTATGCATTAACTCTTGGTTTGAGTGTTCCCACTTTGTTTGGCGCATTTGTAGCTGTTGCAGCATTTGATGAAGATAGTTTTGTCGGCGGTTACGTTGCAAACTCTCCAGAATGGCTTCTTGTTCCATTACTTTTGATTGCCGTGATTGGATCGCTCGGGCAGGGTGGCATAAATCTATACAGCATGGGCCTTGATCTAGATGCAATACTTCCCAAGCTAAAGCGAAATCAGTCAACTGCTGTAGTGGCTCTCATAAGCACACTTCTAGTCTTTCTTGGCAAGTTTGTTTACGACGCGGAAAGTGCAGTTACCAATTCAGTTTTGTTTCTATCTGTATTGGCTACCTCATGGCTATCCATAACCCTTTACATGTTTGCGAAAGCTAAAGGGGTGTTGAGTAAAGATTCGCTACAAGTTTTTAATGCCGGCCAGACCGGAGGTCAGTACTGGTTTAGAAACGGCTGGAATTTGAAGGCCGTAGGGGCTTGGATAACAGGAAGTGCTGTTGGAATTCTTGGCATTTCCAGCGTTGACTACGTTGGACCCATTGCAGAGTTTCTTAATGGAATTGATGTGAGTATTCCTGCTGCCGGAATCTCCAGCATATTGATTCTGAGTCTGTTTAAAGCAAAAGGTCGATAGAGATGGAACTGGCGATAGTGGCTTTAGCAATACTTGTTATTCTCTTGACGGCCAAAAGTGGATCAAGTAAACGGAGTAACAAACCAGCCAAAGATGACAACCTGGATGAGGACACAATCTACGGTTGATTCAAGAATAGTTTTTGAGCAAGAAAACTGACAAACAAATGCAGCGGATTTTTAGCCTAGCGCGCGCCCGTAGGGATTCGAACCCCAAACCTTCTGATCC